>NZ_JAQWYD010000001.1:0-14605 GCF_029254145.1 Lentibacter sp. | reverse complement strand
CACCCGCATCAGAAAGCTGGCGGATCGGTTCGATCACGGTGCTGGCGTCCAGCGCTGGCACAGACATGGCTCTCTCTCTTTCTTTTGGCGCGTTAACATCGCGCTAACCTTGTTTTGTCAAACTCGTCAACAATGGGTGTACATCCGCCAAAGAACTTGGCTCAAATGCGTTAGATGCAGGGTGTCGCCCATTCCTCACTTACCATTCAATCGGCTTATAAGCGTAGTCAAAGAACTGCCCGCTGTCTTCGGGAGTTAGCCCCAGCATAACGTCCACCAAGTTTTTCGCGGCCGCCTCTGGGCAAACTGTACTGTGCCGTGCAGCGTAGTTTGCGGTAAAGTCTGTGGCCACAGTCCCGGGGTGCAGCGCCACAGCAATCGCTTCTTTGTGGCTGCGTCCCAGCTCGATAGCCGCGCCGCGCAGAAGCTGGTTTGCAGCGGCCTTGGAGGCGCGGTAGGCGTGCCAGCCACCAATATTATTATCGCCGATAGAGCCGACCCGCGCTGTCAAAACAGCCAGAACAGAGCGGCCCTTCTTCGGCAGAAGCTTCGGCACGTGGCGCAAGACATAGGCCACACCAAAGGTGTTGACCTTGAAGACCTCCTCAAAGCTCTCCTGCTGGATCTGGCTCAGTGCTTTTTCTGGCGCTCCGCCCTCGGCGGCAAGCACGCCTGACGCCATAAAGACGAGCTCGTAAGGACCGTTCTGTGCTTCCAAATGCGCATCCACATTGGCCTGATCGCCAATGTCCAAGCCGTCACATGCGCGCGAGAGCCGTGTCACCCGCCAGCCGCGTGTTTCTAGGTCTTGCGCTACAGCGGCGCCGATGCCGCCAGATGCACCGATGATGAGAGCGTTTTGTGTCATTTCGCCAAGCTAACCCTTCATGCGCCTATTGCAAGCGCTCGGCCACTGACTATTTCTGATCTGCCCCCTTGTAGTTGCGAGTGATTTGCAATTACGGTTAGCTGACTCATAGAAAGGTATTCTTTCATGCTCCGTTCATTGTTGCTCTGTTTTGGGTTTCTGACGGCCACAAGCCTCGCGGCCCAAGACAAGCTCAAAGTCGTGACAACCTTCACTGTCCTCGCTGACATGGCGCAAAACGTGGCTGGCGAGGCCGCTGATGTTGTCTCGGTGACAAAGCCAGGTGCCGAAATTCACGGTTATCAGCCCACGCCACGCGACATTGTCCGCGCCTCTGACGCCGATCTGATCCTATGGAATGGCCTCAACCTGGAACTCTGGTTTGAACAATTCCTCGACAATCTCGGCGATGTCCCGTCTGCGACGCTGTCCGAAGGGATTGAGCCGATTTCGATTGGCTCTGGAAGCTATGAAGGTAAGGTCAATCCGCACGCGTGGATGGGTCTCGAAACCGCGCTTGTTTATATCGCCAATATTGAACGTGCGCTAAGCACGGCAGACCCCGCCAATGCCGCCGTCTATCAGGCCAATGCCAATGCCTATTCCAACAAGATCCGCGAGACGCTTGCGCCGCTCAAAGCCGAGATCGAGACTATTCCTGCTGAAAACCGCTGGCTTGTGACCTGCGAAGGCGCGTTCAGCTATCTGGCGAGAGACCTTGGCCTTCAAGAGCTTTACCTCTGGCCCATGAATGCCGACCAGACGGGCACGCCTCAACAGGTTCGCCGCGTGATAGACGGGGTGCGCGAGCACGAGGTTCCTGCGGTCTTTTGTGAAAGCACAGTCAGTACGTCGCCCGCCGAACAAGTCGCCCGCGAAACAGGCGCGGCTTACGGCGGCGTGCTCTATGTCGACAGTCTCAGCGCCGAGGACGGCCCCGTGCCGACCTACCTAGACCTCTTGCGTGTCACCACAGAAACGGTCGCACGTGGCCTCAAGGGAGACAAGTGATGGATGGCATCCACGCCAAAGGCGTCACAGTCACATACCGCAACGGCCATACCGCTCTGCGCGACGCCAGCTTCAATATCCCTCGTGGGACAGTAACAGCGCTTGTGGGCGTCAATGGCGCAGGCAAGTCGACACTCTTCAAGGCGATTATGGGCTTTGTGCCGATCTCAAGGGGCGAAATCACCCTCTTGGGCAAGCCTATCCGCGAGGCGCTCAAGCAAAACCTTGTCGCCTATGTCCCGCAAGCAGAGGAGGTCGATTGGGCCTTTCCTGTTCTGGTTGAGGATGTGGTGATGATGGGCCGCTACGGCCACATGGGGATGCTGCGTCACCCCAAAGCCGCTGACCACGCCGCGGTGGATCAGGCGCTCACTCGCGTCAGCATGCAAGACTTCCGCAAGCGTCAGATCGGCGAGCTTTCGGGGGGGCAGCGCAAGCGTGTGTTTCTAGCGCGTGCCTTGGCGCAAGAGGGTCAGGTGATCCTGCTGGATGAGCCCTTTACAGGCGTTGATGTGACCACAGAAAACCAGATCATCACACTGTTGGGCGAGCTGCGCGACGAAGGTCGGGTCATGCTGGTTGCCACGCACAACCTCGGTTCTGTGCCCGAGTTTTGCGACCGCACAGTGCTCGTCAAAGGCACAGTGCTGGCCTATGGCCATACCGATGAGGTCTTTACCCGCGACAACCTCGAAGAAGCCTTCGGAGGGGTGCTCCGTCATATCACAATCGGCGGTGATACACTCCACGAAGACAGCGACGAGCGCGCCGTAACGATCCTGACAGATGACGAGCGCCCTTTCGTGCAATACGGCGAACAGACCCAACGGCAGGATCGCGACCAATGAGCTGGCTAGAGCCCTTCGGCTATTCCTATATGCTCAACGCCATGTGGGTCTCGGCCCTCGTTGGCGGGGTCTGCGCATTTCTCTCGGCCTATCTCATGCTCAAAGGCTGGTCACTCATCGGCGATGCGCTTTCGCACTCGGTCGTGCCAGGTGTGGCAGGGGCCTATATGCTCGGCCTGCCCTTTGCGCTGGGCGCTTTCCTTGCGGGAGGGCTGGCGGCGGCGGCCATGCTCTTTCTCACAGAGCGCTCTGGCCTCAAGACCGACGTGATCATCGGTCTGATCTTTACCAGCTTCTTCGGCCTCGGCCTCTTCATCGTTTCCGTGTCGCCGGTCAGTATTGATCTGCAAAGCATCACCATGGGCAATATTCTCGCCATCACGCCCGAAGACACGCTGCAACTGGCCTTGATTGGCGGGGTCACCCTCGTGGTACTTCTGGCCAAATGGAAAGATCTGATGGTGACGTTTTTTGACGAAAGCCACGCCCGCTCGATCGGGCTACACCCAGCGCGCTTGAAGGCTGTCTTCTTCGTGCTGCTGTCCGCGTCCGTCGTTGCGGCCATGCAAACGGTGGGTGCTTTCCTTGTGATCGCACTGGTCGTGACGCCAGGGGCGACCGCCTACCTTCTATGTGACCGCTTCCCGCGGCTCATTCTGACATCTGTCGCCATCGGAACGCTCACAAGCTTCCTTGGCGCTTACGCCAGCTACTTCCTTGACGGGGCTACAGGCGGCATCATCGTCTGCCTCCAAACTGCTCTCTTCCTCCTCGCCTTCGTGTTTGCGCCCAAACACGGGCGCCTCGCGGCGCGGCGCATGGCGCGACAAGCTCTGGAGGAGGTGGCATGAGCGAACTGCTTCTCCCGTTCCAGTTCCCGTTTATGCAGACGGCCTTCCTCATCGTCGCGCTGATCTCCGTGCCGACGGCGTTGCTGAGCTGCTTTCTTGTGCTCAAAGGCTGGGCACTTATGGGGGACGCAGTCAGCCACGCCGTTTTGCCCGGCATTGTGCTGGCTTACATCCTCGGTGCGCCGCTGATTTTGGGAGCGTTCTTCGCGGGCATGGTCTGTGCGCTGGCCACGGGCTATCTGAGCGAAAACAGCCGCGTAAAACAGGATACGGTCATGGGTGTGGTCTTCTCTGGGATGTTCGGGCTCGGGATCGTGCTTTATGTCGGCGTTGAGACCAACGCTCATCTTGACCACATTCTTTTTGGCAACATGCTGGGGATTTCTGCGCAAGAGCTCTGGACCACAGCGATTATCGCCGCGCTTGTCTCCGCTGCGCTTCTGATCAAATGGAAGGACCTCCTGCTGCACGCCTTTGACCCCGCTCAAGCGCAGGCATCTGGTCTGCCAGTGACGTGGCTGCACTACGGCCTCTTGACGGCGCTCTCGGCCACAATCGTCGCCACGCTTTCGGCGGTAGGTCTGATCTTGGCGATTGGCCTTCTCATTGCGCCAGGGGCAATTGCCTTTTTGCTCGTGCGCGAATTTCGGACGATGCTCTGGCTGTCGGTTCTGGTTTGTTTGAGCTCGTCTCTTCTGGGGGTTTACGCGAGCTTTTTCATCGACAGTGCGCCTGCGCCGACGATTATCTTGATCCAGACGCTGATGTTTATTGCCGCGTTTCTACGCAAGCTTTCACTGAACAAGTCACGTTCCGCTTATTGAGGCTTCGAATTGTGCTTCGCACAATCCGACCCGTTGAGGGGGGCCAGCCCCCCTCAAGCTCCCCCCGGGATATTTTTAGAAAGAAAAAGCTTTAGATGCGAAAGATTGGCTGAAAGAGCTTCGGGATAAAGGCATTGAACTTCAATGCCGCATCTGTGGCAGCAAGACAAATACAGGCCTCGCCTTTGGCCGCCACAGGCTTGTGCTCCACATCGTCATCAGCGACTTCAACATCACCCACGCCAAAGCGCCCGCCCTCATCGCTAAAGGCACCCTGCAACACAAGTGTCAGCTCAAGCCCGCCATGTGAGTGATCGGGCATATCAAGACCTGGTGGAATATAGAGCAGGCGCACAGAGCCTGACTTGCCATGGCTGAGGATGGACTGGCGCACGCCACGGCCCAAGGGCTTCCACGTGGGGGGGCGGCCCTTCAGGGCTTCCATGACAGGCGCAGGAAAAATGCTCGAGCGCTCATAAACAGGCGTGTCTTCAACAGAGTCATCCAGCATGGCCATGACATTGTCGCGCAGGCCGCCTGACAGCTCGGAGCCTTCATGCGCTTCCATGATAGCACCGCCGGCAACTTCATGCGCCGTGAGGCGCGCACGGCATTCGTCACAGAGCGAGACATGCGCTGCAACAACCAGCGCAAAAGGCTCGTCCATACGGCCGCTGGCGTACTCCAGCATCAGCGCATCGGGGATATGATGTTTGATGGTCATGACTTGCGTATTCCGTCTAGTTCGTGGCGCAGTTTTTCCAGGCCAAGCCTGATGCGCGATTTGATGGTCCCCAGTGGCAGGCCTGTTTCGGCTTCTATGTCTGTGTGCGACAGCTCTCCGAGATAGGCCTTCTCGACCATCTCGCGCTGTGCTGGCTTAAGCTTGGCGAGTGCTAGCTTAAGTGCGTTAACTTCCTGATCCAGTGCCAGCGTGTCCGCTGCGTTTTCTTCTGTTGTTTCACTTTCGGCTTTCAAAGCCTCAGGCATCGGACGGTTTTCTTTGCGCAAAATATCGATCTGGCGGTTGCGCGCGATCTGATAGAGCCAGCTTGAGACTTGGGCACGCGTCGGATCAAACAAATGTGCCTTACGCCACAGTGTCAGCATCACGTCTTGCACCATGTCTTCAGCCTGACCAGAGCTGAGGCCAGACCGCATCGCAACACCTTTCAGCCGTGGGCCGAAGTGATCAAAGAGCTTCCCAAAAGCTCTTTTGTCGCGGTTGTCGCGGACGGCCAGCATCAGACGGGTCTCTTCGGAATAAGGATTCAACTTTGGTTTGCCTTGAAAAGAATGAATGTTTCTTACAGCCGCAACACTAACAAGTGGTGGGGCAGGTGCAACATCTGGTTCTGTTTCAAAACTCAACATAAACCTGTTACGGGAGCAGTTGGAACGCGGATCATATTTTTTTGCGCAAAGTGATCTATTGAGCTGATCTTGGCGTAACCATTTCAAATCTAATCGGAGTTTTCATGTCATTTGATGCCCCCCCTATGAAGCGCCAGCGCATTGCCATTGTTGGTGGCGGTATTTCTGGCATGAGCGCGGCTTATAAGCTGTCGCCCCAGCATGACGTTACGCTCTATGAAGCTGCCCCGCGCCTCGGTGGCCATGCCCGCACCAAACTTGCGGGTCTCAAGGGCGATCAGCCCGTTGATACAGGGTTTATCGTTTTCAATTATGTGAACTACCCGCACCTTACACGGATGTTTCATGATCTCGATGTGCCCGTTGAAAAATCAAACATGAGCTTTGGGGCAACGATTGATGAGGGCCGCGTCGAATATGGCCTGCAAACGCTCAAGAGTGTGTTTGGCCAGCGTCGTAATGCGCTCCGCCCCGGGTATATGAGGATGATCCGAGATATCCTGCGCTTCAATGCGCGTGCCGAAGCCACGGCCACATCTGATGACATGACCATTGGCGAGCTGGTCCGCGAGCTTGGTCTCGGGGCATGGTTTGAGCGTTATTATCTCATGCCGATCTGTGGTGCGATCTGGTCAAGCCCCACGCAAGACATCCGCGCTTTTCCCGCAAAGTCGCTTGTCCGCTTCTTCTCCAATCACGCGCTGCTCACCGCCACACAGCCACACCAGTGGTATACGGTTTCCGGCGGTTCGATCCAGTATGTCACCCGACTTGAGCGCCACTTGCGGGCCACAGGCGTCAAACTGCGCACCGCCACGCCGATCACGGCAGTGAAGCGCGATCCAAACGGCGTCACGATCAATGCCAAGGGCGGAACAGAGCAATTCGATCAGGTGATTATGGCTTGCCACTCCGATGAGGCGCTCGCGCTTCTGGCTGATCCAAGCGCCGACGAGACGCGGCTTCTTTCGGCAGTCGGCTATCAGGATAATCAGATGATCCTGCACCGCGACTCAGGCCAGATGCCCAAGCGAAAGGCTTGCTGGTCAAGCTGGGTTTATAAGGCAGATGGCAACATCGAGGCGCCTTCTATCGGCGTAACCTACTGGATGAACCGTTTGCAAAATATTCCTGAGACGGACCCGCTTTTTGTCTCGCTCAACCCGTACACGCCTGTGCGCGATGAGCTGATCTATGATCAGAAGAGCTTCCGCCACCCTGTCTTTGACGGCCCGGCTTTGAAGGCCCAGCAAGAGATCAAGGCCAAGCAAGGCACACGCAACACTTGGTTTGCTGGCGCATGGCTGCGCAACGGCTTTCATGAAGACGGTTTCGCCAGCGCAGTAAATGTCGCACGCGAAATAGAGCGCGTTAAGGTATGACCGCCAGACCCGAACATATCGCAGGAGCGACAACCCACGCGCGCCGCGGTCAGGTTCATAACGCCTTCCGCTATAACGTCGATTACGTGCTGATTGACCCTGACGCGCCTTCCAAATTGGCGCTGTTTTCGCGCAACGCGTTCAATCTTGCGTCTGTAAATGACAAGAACCATGGCGGCGCCCCCAAAAAGGGCAGGGGGCTGGCGTGGGCGAAAGACGTCTTCGCCGCGGCGGGCCTTCCTTCGGGCCGTATTCGCCTGCTCACCCAGCCCAGCTTTCTGGGCTATGTGTTCAACCCGGTGAGTTTCTGGCTTGCTTACAAAGGCGCTGATCTGGTCGCTGTGATCGCAGAAGTCAGCAATACGATGGGCGACCGCCACAGCTATCTTTGCAAGCGCGCGGGCTTTGCTCCGATCCGCCGTGAGGACAGGATCATGGCCGAGAAGATCTTTCACGTCTCGCCCTTTCAGGAGGTGCAAGGCACCTACCAGTTCAATTTTGATATCACCGCAGAGCGCATTTCAATTCGTATCGCCCATGAAAATGGGGAAGAGGGGCTCATTGCCACGCTCTTTGGCCCGCGTGCACCACTCTCCAATCGTCGCATTCTCGGCTCTGCTCTGCGCCGCCCGTTTGGGCCTCTGCGTGCGCTTGTGTTGATTCACTGGCAGGCCTTAAAACTTTACATCAAAGGCGCGCCGTTCCGTCGCCGTCCTTTGCCACCCGAAGAGGAGGTAAGCTAATGGGCTTTATCACACGCCGCGTCGCTCATGACTTTCTAGACACGTGCGGTCAGATAGATGAAGGCGCGCTAGAGATCGTCACACCCGAGGGCCACCGTCATAGCTTTGGCAACGGCGGGGGCGACAGTGCCGAGATGGTTATTCATGACTGGTCCGCCGTTACAGCCATCGCAGCGCGCGGTGATGTTGGCCTCGGCGAAACTTATGTGGCTGGCCTCTGGCGCACTCCATCTATTGAGGCGCTGGGCCGTGTGGCGATTTCCAATCTCGCCACGCTTGAGCCCTACGCCTATCCAAATCGGTGGAACACGCTCAAGTTCCGTGCGGTGGATCGCTTTCTGCGCGCCAATTCTGTCAAAGGAGCCGCGCGCAATATTCGCTCGCATTACGACACTGGCAACGAGTTCTATCAGCTCTGGCTGGACGAAGGCATGAGCTATTCTTCTGCGCTCTTTACGCAAGGCGACACAGACCTCGCCCGTGCTCAAGACCGCAAGCTTGACCGTGTTCTCTCGCGCCTAGGGGGCGGCGAAAGCGTGCTGGAGGTCGGTTGCGGCTGGGGCAGCTTTGCCGAGCGCGCGGCTGATCAGGGACGCAATGTAACGGGCATCACGATTTCCAAGGCCCAAAAAGGCTATGCAGATGCGCGCCTTGATGGCCGTGCCTCCATTGAGTTTTGCGATTATCGCAACACCACGGGCACCTATGACAATATCGTTTCCATCGAGATGATCGAAGCTGTGGGTGAGCGCTACTGGCCAAGCTATTTTGCGATGCTCAAGGCGCGACTTGTGCGCGATGGCCGCGCCGTTGTGCAGGCGATCACAGTGCCCGATGCCTATTTTGATATTTATCGCTCTAGCTCTGATTTCATCCGCCAATATACCTTCCCGGGCGGAATGCTTTTGTCTGATGCTGTGATTGCCGATGAGGCCCGCCGCGCGGGGCTGCAAGTCAAGGGCAGCTTTGCCTTTGGTCAGGACTATGCCCAAACTTTGCGTCACTGGTCCTCTCGTATGGATGCCAATGTGAAGCGCATCAAGCAGATCGGCTATACTGATGAACATCTGCGCAGCTGGCAGTTCTATTTGCAGATCTGCGCCGCGTCTTTCGGTGTCAAGCAAACGGATGTGGTGCAAGTGGAGCTTGCTCATGCGTAAACTGTTTTTGTTCCTAGTGCTCTGTTTCCCTTTGCTGGCCAGCCCTGTCGTGGCCAAATCTTATATCGACTCTGCTGGAGTGAAAAATCCGAGAGCCATTTCCGATGTGCCTTTCACATGGCTGGGTTTGAAGCTTTATGATGCCTCACTCTATACGCCGGATGGAGCCGCCTTCAGCTGGCAAAATCCGATGGCAATCGAGCTGACTTATGCACGCAAACTGCCGCGCGCGAAGCTGGTCAACGCGACCCGAGACGAGCTGAAGCGACTCGAGGGCAACCGCGCTGATCACCCCGCAATTTTGGCTGATCTCAATCGTTGCTTGCGTGACGTGACGCGCGGAGATCGCTTCACAGTTGTCACGCGTAATGCGGCCTCGGTTGATCTCTTTTTCAATGGCACAAAGACCTGCAAACTTACCCAAGCCAGCATTGGCAAGCGCTTCCTCAATATTTGGCTGTCCGAGAACAGCCGGTCCTCTGCTGCCTCCCGCAAGCTCAAAGGCCTCTGATATGTTCCGCACAACCAACGCCCAAGTCAGCCTGTTTGCGCTGATGCTCGCGGCTGCAGGCCTGCCGCTTTATATCCATCTGCCCGCTTACGCGAGCGGCGAGCTGGGCATGAGCCTCGGCGCCTTGGGTGGCCTGCTGATCGGGTTGCGCGTGCTTGATTTTGTACAAGACCCGCTCTTGGGCCGCATGGTTGACAGCTTTCCTGACGCCCGTGCGCTTTTTGCGGCCTTGGCGCTTCTTGGCCTCGGGCTTGGTTTTGCGCTGGTGTTCACTTTCCTACCAGCTGCGGGCCAGCTCTTCTGGCTCATTCTCGGCCTCGCGCTGCTCTTCACAGCCCATAGCCTCGGCAGTATCCTCTTTTACGGCCAGTCGACGGCGCTTGCAGGCGGAGAGGCTGGGCTTGTCAAACTCGCTGCTTATCGTGAAGGCGGAAGCCTCGTCGGTGTGCTCCTCGCGGCCCTTGCGCCCACACTTTTTGTCGCCGCAGGCGCGGGTGGTGGTGGTTATCCTGCGTTTGGCCTCGGCCTTGCGGCGATGGCGGGCGCGGTCTGGCTGCTCACCCGCCGCCTCTGGCAGATCACGGGCCCCGCCACTTCTCCCATGCAGCTTTCTGCCCTCAAAAGCGTTGGCGGGGTGCAGCTCCTCTGGATCGCACTGATCAACAGCCTGCCCGTGGCGCTGACCTCGACACTCTTTCTCTTTTTTGTGCAGGACAAGCTTGGCCTTGACGCCCTCGCCGGCCCGCTGTTGATGCTTTTCTTCCTCGCCGCTGCGCTCAGCGTTCCGCTTTGGAGCGCGCTAGTGCGTCGCCATGGTGCGCGCCGTATCTTGCCACTGGCGATGACACTGGCGATTGTGAGTTTTATGGGGGCAGCCCTGCTTCCCGAAGGCGCGGCGCTGGCCTTCGCGCTGATCTGTCTCGCCTCGGGTGCCGCCTTGGGCGCGGATATGGTTATCTTGCCTGTGCTCTTCTCGACAGCCCTCGCCCGCGCAGGCCTGTCTGCGGGAGCCGCCTTTGGCCTCTGGTCTTTGGCAGGCAAACTCTCTCTCGCCCTTGCCGCTGCCCTCGCACTCCCCGCGCTTCAACTGGCAGGTTACACACCAAACGCCGTCAATACACCGCAAGCACTGACAACGCTCACACTTGCCTATGCGGTCATTCCCTGCATCATCAAAATCGCGGCAATCATCCTCGTCGCTCGCCTACCTCAGGAGGTAAACACACCATGAAGATCGTCATGCTCCTCGTCATCGCCATATTGGCGCTCATTGCCTTCCGCCCTGGTTTTTCGTTCAAGAGCCAAAAGCTGGCGGACTACGCGAGCAATACGCCCCCCTTTGACATCCGTGTTGCCCTGAGCGGCCCACTTGTCTCCGAGGGAATAATCTATGGTCCGCTAGGCCGCGTTACCTCGCGCTTTGTCGCTGAGTTCACGGGGGAATGGGAGGGAACCACAGGCTCGCTTGCCGAAGAGTTCACCTATGACACAGGCAACACCCAGTCTCGCAAATGGTTTCTGACCATGGGCGAAAACGGCCACTTCACAGCCACCGCCAGTGACATTATCGGCGAAGCCATGGGGCAGCAAATGGGCAACGCCGTACGCATGACGTACAAGATTCGCTTGCCAGAAGAGGCTGGCAGCCACGTGCTTGATGTCACAGACTGGCTCTACCTCATGGAAAACGGCAATATTCTCAACCGCTCAGAGATGCGCAAATTCGGCATTAAAGTCGCCGAGCTGATCGCAACCATGCGTCCCGTCAAATGAACGTTGCGGGCAAGACATACTGGCTCGTTGGGGCGAGCGAAGGCCTTGGCGAAGCCTTGGCTCTGAAGCTCGCGGCAGAGGGCGCGCACCTTGTGCTCTCCGCCCGCTCCGAGGGCAAACTCGCCGCTCTTGCGGCCAAAATACCCAACGCCTGTATCGCGCCACTTGATGTAACGGATAAGCCCTCCGTTGTTGCCGCCGCAGCGTCTGTTGGCCCGCTTGATGGTGTGATCTATCTCGCAGGCTACTATGACCCAATGAAAGCCCAAAGCTGGAACTCAGAGGCCGTCGAGCAGATGTGCGCTGTCAACTTCACGGGCGCGCTTCATGTATTGGGCCAGACCGTACCAGCCTTCGTCGCCAAAGACGCAGGCCACATCGTCCTGATAGGCTCGCTTGCGGGCTACCGTGGCTTGCCAGGGTCCCTAGGCTACGGCGCTTCAAAAGCAGCGCTCATGCATATGGGCGAAACGCTCTACGCGGATTTGCACAAGACAGGCGTAAAGGTCCAGAACATCAACCCTGGCTTCATCAAAACCCGCCTCACGGCGAAGAACAAATTCAACATGCCCCAACTGATGACGCCTGAAGAAGCGGCGGATCATGTCATCAAAGCCATGAAAAGCAAACGCTTTGAAACGGCCTTCCCCAAGCCCTTCGGGTGGCTCTTTTCGCGCGCACGTTTCACGCCGCGCGCGCTTTGGCTAAAGCTTTTCAATAAGGTTTAGTGTCGCTCAGACTATGGTCCACAGCTGGAACATAAGCCCGCTAGCAAAAGACCCGACCAGCGCCAAGGCTATATAGAGCACAAACACCTGCCGCTTGACCAAGGCCCAGACGGCCACAGCCGCAGGCAACGAACTCACGCCCCCCGCAACAAGGAAAGCAAGCCCCGCGCCAGGCGCCATGCCCTGCTCCATCAATCCGCCAACAAGCGGGAGTGCGGCATAGCCGTTCAGATAAGCAGGCACGCCCACAAGTGTGGCGATCCCGATGGGGGCAAGTCCTGTTCCGCCCAAGGCCGAGGCCACAAGATCAGCAGGCAGCCATGCCAGCATCAGGCTTTCAAGCAGGAAGGCCAGAGTGAGCCATTTGGCAAGGAAGAGCGTGGTCTTGATCCCCTCGCGCCAGAATTTTCTCACTCGTGCGGTTTCGGCCCAGAAACGCCAAACAACAGGCTGCACCGTGCGCACTTTAGAGGCCCCGCAGCCGCCATTGCCCACACCCTCGCGCAACGGGTCCGAAAGCCCGCCCGCCTTCGCAATCAGATGCACAGTGATGCCGCCAAAGACTCCGAGGGCAACCGCCGTAATGGTCTTGGCCACAGCAAATTCAAAGCCGAGAACCCCCGTGGTGAGCATAAACATTGACGGGTCCATCACAGGCGAGGCCAGCCAGAAGGCCATGACCGCCGACAAAGGAACACCCATAGCAAGCAGCGCCGCAATCAAGGGAATGACCCCGCAAGAGCAGAAGGGCGAAAGCCCGCCAGCGGCCGCAGCGATCAGGATCATCACCATGGGTGAGCCCGTGAAGGCGCGCGCGATCAGGCCGTCGGCCCCAGTCGCGCCAGCGTAAGCAGCAATTCCGATCGAAAGGATGAGAAATGGGGCGACATTGAGCAGGTTCTGCGCTGCAAAGGCTGCGCTCGTCGCGCCCTGTGCGGGGACAAGTACAAACAAAACGGCCAGCAAAAGGGCCGAAAAGAGCCAGACCTTTTCCTTGCTCCACATCATATGCAGAAACGCGGCCATCGGAGTGCGCGGTGGGAGGGCGTGGTCAGTCATATCTATATCCCTGGAAAAGTCGTTACGCTTGGGCCAAAAAAACAAAGGCGCGTTTCATGCCGCATCTTCCTGCGTGAGCTTCACGCCAACACAGCACTCCGCCGTCAGAAAGGCGAGTGTCTGGTTCATCACGTCATAATCCACGCGGTTGAGGATCAGACGGCCTTGCCGTTCTTGCGTCACCAGCCCTGCCTCAACAAGCGTGCCCAAGTGGTGGGCTAGTGTTGAGGGAGCCATGCCGAGATGCTGGCCAATGTCGCCTACGTTCATTCCGTCATGCCCCGCACGAACCAACAAACGGAAGATACCCAAACGGGTGTCATGTCCGAGGGCGGCAAGGGCGAGCGCTGTGGAGGCTTGTGTCATCATGCGACCAAAATAACTATATATCTAGTTTTGTAAACATGAATCTTACTACATCATCAACGGCCTTGTCTTTTGCGCTCAGCCTTGCGCAGAGGCTTGGAGATTTCGGCAGTCGACAGAATTTGAAATTGGTCTGAATTTCGCTACGGCACAGGCGATGCCAACCAGTGCTTAACGGCTGGACTTGTTTGCAAGAGCCGATGCAAAGTGGCGTGAAACGAGCGAACAGGAATATCTAAATGAGCATTGCATATCTTAAAACAGGCAAGCCCGCAGCAGACCGTGCCGAAGAAGATGCACAGGTCGCTGGCGCCGTAGCGGCCACTCTAAAAGACATCGAGACACGCGGTGATGTGGCCGTGCGCGAGCTGGCCAATAAGTTTGACGGCTATGACCGCGAGACATACCGCCTCACGGACGCCGAGATTGAAGAGATCATCGCACAAGTCACCCCGCGGGAAATGGCAGATCTTAAATTCGCTCAAGCCCAAGTTCGCAACTTCGCCCAAGCACAGCGGGACTCCATGCTTGATATCGAAGTGGAAACCCTCCCCGGTGTGATCCTCGGTCACAAAAATATCCCCGTGCAGTCTGTCGGCTGCTACGTTCCGGGCGGCAAGTTTCCCATGGTCGCCTCCGCGCATATGTCAGTCGCCACAGCCTCTGTCGCGGGCGTCCCGCGGATCATCGCCTGTACCCCGCCTTTCAACGGCGTGCCAAACCCCGCCGTGATCGCCGCAATGCACATCGGTGGTGCCCATGAAATCTACGTGCTTGGTGGCATTCAGGCTGTCGGCGCTATGGCGCTGGGAACCGAGACAATTGACCCTGTTCACCTTCTCGTCGGCCCCGGCAACGCCTATGTAGCCGAGGCGAAGCGCCAGCTCTTTGGCCGCGTCGGGATCGACCTTTTCGCAGGCCCGACCGAGACGATGATCATCGCTGATGAAACAGCCGCTGACGCTGAACTCTGCGCCACAGATCTCTTGGGCCAAGCCGAGCATGGCTATAACTCACCCTGTGTCTTGCTGACCAACTCCGAGAAGCTCGCCCGCGCCACCATGGCTGAAGTCGAGCGCATACTTACGATCCTGCCCACCGCCGACA
>NZ_JAQWYD010000116.1:0-12223 GCF_029254145.1 Lentibacter sp. | reverse complement strand
AACTGAGTGTAGGTTAACGAGGCTGAGCGTGTGGAGAAAGCGCTTAAGGGCCCTATTAAATTGAATGACACCTAGAAATCTTTAGTAGATAAATATGAGAGCAGCTGACTTCTAATCAGCAGGTTGAGGGTTCGATTCCTTCCGGGATCGCCATATATGCGCGCAATATCCAGTCTAGCGACATGTCGCTCCGCTTGGCGCGCAAAAGAGACGGTAGAGCATTGAGATGACTTCGGCCGTTTTGTCGTCGGCCAGCGCATAAAAGATAGTTTTTCCTTCACGGCGGGTCGTTACCAGCCCGTCATCGCGCAAACGGGCGAGCATCTGGCTCACGGCTGCTTGGCGCAGATCTAAGAGTTGCTCTAGTTCACCAACTGATTTTTCACCTGAGCCCAAGTGGCACAAGATCATGAGCCGGCCTTCATGGGCCAGTGTTTTAAGATAGGTTGCCGCATCCGAGGCGTTTTGGGCCATTTCGGTCGGCGGGGTCGGGTTGGCTTGTAACATCGGTTTCTCACATCGGTTTGCGCCGACATATCATAGGCTGCAAGTTTTGGCGAGTTAGTGCGATGTCGCAGGAGCACCACCTTGAAAATTGTTGCCATTTTGATAGTCGCAAGGCTCTTCGCGCATTTCCAGATGTAGCCCTTCACCGCGATAGGGGTGCGCGCGTGCCAAGTCTTCATCCACATCAATGCCAAGGCCGGGGGCCTCCGATAGGCGCACAAAGCCGTTTTCGACACGGATCGAGCTTCGGATAAGCGCATCGTGAAAGTCGGTCTCGATGGTTTCGGCAATGAGTAGATTTGGAATTGAGGTGGCGAGATGCAGGTTTGCGGCCCATTCTACAGGCCCTGCGTATAGATGTGGGGCCATTTGGGCGTTGTAGCATTCGGCCATGGCGGCGACTTTCTTCATTTCCCAGATGCCGCCGGCACGGCCCAAGGCGGGCTGCAAGATTTCGGCGGCCCCTGCGCGCAAGACAGCGCCAAACTCGGCTTTTGTTGTCATGCGCTCGCCTGTGGCCACCGGAATGCGCACATTGCGCGCGACACGTGCCATATCTTCGATATTATCGGGAGGGGTTGGTTCCTCGTACCAGAGTGGCGAATATGGCTCTAGCGCCTGGCCAAGGCGGATGGCACCGCCTGTGTTGAACTGGCCATGTGTTCCAAACAAAAGATCGGCCTTGTCGCCTACAGCCTCGCGGATGGCTTTACAAAAGGCGACAGACATCGAGATATCGCTCATCGCAGGCATATGGCCGCCGCGGAGCGTGTATGGGCCTGCGGGGTCAAACTTCACGGCGGTGTATCCGCGTTCGACACAATCTAGCGCGCTTTCGGCTGCGGCGTCCGGGTCTGTCCAGAAGGTGTCCATATCGTGATATGGCAGCGGGTAGAGGTATGTGTAGGTGCGGATGCGATCGTTCATGCGTCCGCCGAGCAGGGCATAGACTGGGCGATTTCGCGCTTTGCCAAGAATGTCCCAGCAGGCAATTTCAAGGCCCGAGAACGCGCCCATGACGGTCAAATCGGGGCGCTGTGTGAAGCCTGAGGAATAGACGCGGCGGAACATGAGCTCGATATTCTCGGGGTTTTCGCCTTCCATGTGGCGGGCGAAAACATCCTCAATGACGGCGCGCATGGCGTCGGGGCCAACGGAGCTTGCATAGCATTCGCCCCAGCCGACAATGCCTGTGTCTGTCGTGACTTTGACGAGGATCCAGTAGCGTCCGCCCCAGCCAGGAGCAGGGGGGGCTGTCACGATGATATCGAGGTCTTTGAGATGCATAGGGTTGGCTCCTTAATTGGCGGGAGAATTCTAAGGGATTGTTTCAAGGGCGGTGAGGCTGGCAAGCAGACTGTTTTTATCGGCAAAAGCACGTTGCGCCGTGTGGCTATCTTTTGTGTCCCGCAAAATTCGTGTGTTTTCGATGACCAGTGCTTCGCCTTCTTTTAGCGTGACACTGATCTGCATTTCGGGGCTATCCACGAGTTCTGAAAAGTGGCGGTAGGCGCGATAATAGACTTCCATCTGCTCGAACGGAACGTCTGTAAGTGGTGCCGCGGATTGGGGTGCAAAACGGATGGCGGCAATTGTGCCTTCTGGCAAAAGTGAGACGATTGGAACTCGGGCTGTGAAGGGGCGTCCTGTCTGGTCTGCAAACACAAAGCTTGCGGAGTGATGGGCGAGGGCGGCAAAGCCTTCAGGGTCTTCGTTTTTGAGCCTTATGGCGCAGGCGAAGCCGTCAGACAGGTGTACTGTGCATTCCTCTTCATCTTTCGCGCACGTAATGATTTCCAAGTTTAGTTCAGGCGCTCTGCAGTCATTCTCATCGGACGGCACAGCACACTCAGCGGGCGTAAAGATATCAATGATCTCGTGTACAGGGCCCGCAGTTTCAGTGACTTTTGCGAGGCCGTAACTGCGGATCGCGTCGAGCCAGCTCAACTGAGTAGCTTCATAAGCTTTAAGGGCAGGGAATGGCGCTGTGGGCATGGCAGCTTTGATGGTGCTGCCCCACGGCGTACTGCCTGCAGGCATATGGCCCACAGAGCGCTCTTTGGGCGTGTCGTAGGCGTGATCCTTTAGCCATTTGAGTGAGAAAGAGAGCGGCGTGCAGTCCGGCGCGAAGGTCAGTGCGACGCTGTCGTCAACTATGTTGGCCGTGAGCAGACGAATGTCATTGAGAGGGGCGGCCAGCGCGGGGGTGCGCTGGCTTGATGGGGCATTGTCAGCAAGCCAAACTGCATGAAAACGTTGGCCATTGACGCGTAAAACGCGGCCTTCATTCTCGATCAGATGGTCTGGCATGAGCTTGCCCTTTCTACGTTTAAAAGACGATGACGTTGCGCTTGGCTGCGCCTGTCTTTGTGTCGGCGATGGCTTCGTTGATCTGCTCCAACGTCCAGCGGTTCGAGATCAACTCGTCAAGCTTTAGGCGACCCTGGCCGTAGAGGTCTACCATCCAAGGAATATCGCGCTGGATCACGGTGTCTCCCATTTTGGAACCAATCATGGACTGGCCAACAGCGGCAAAATTGCCCGCTTCATAGCTTGAGGCAGCACCAGTGGCAGGCATGCCGACCATGATAACCTTGCCGCCGTAGGCGAGATAGCGGGGGGCTTCATCATAGGCGCGGGCTGCGCCGACTGTGACAAGCACAGCATCCGCGCCGCGGCCCATGGCCTCTTTGGCCGCACGCCATGGGTTTTCTTTTGTGGCGAGAACGCCATCTGTTGCGCCGAATTGGCGGGCGACGTCGAGCTTGTCTTCACTCATATCTACAGCAACGATGCGCCGTGCACCTGCGATACGCGCGCCCTGAATGGCGTTAAGCCCTACACCGCCTGCACCAATGACGACAACGTCCTGCCCTGCGCGTAGCTGAGCTGCATTGACCACTGCGCCAACGCCCGTGATCACCCCGCAAGAAATAAGCGAGGCGGCGTCTTTGGGCATATCTTCAGGGATGACAACGATCTGGCTTTGATCGACAACGACTTTCTCGGCAAAGGCACCGCAGGCCATGGCCTGATGCAGCTTGCCGCCATCGGATGTTTTGAGAGGGCCGTGGTCGCCATCATAGGGTGTTTGGCAGATTGTCGGCTTGCCGCCTGCGCAAGAAGGACACGTCCCGCAAGCGCGGATCAGAGTCACAATGACGCTATCCCCTGTGGTGAAGCCTTTGACGCCCTCTCCCAGGGCTGTGATGCGCCCAGCCGCCTCATGGCCATACACTGCAGGCAGTGAGCCGCCCCACGCGCCATCAGCGTAGGAAATGTCGGAGTGACAAATCGCCACTGCATCGAGCGTGACTTCGACTTCGCCACCTTGAGGTGCGCGGAGCTTTACGTTTTCTATTGTTAGGGGTTTGCCGAATTCGTGACAAACGGCGGCTTTGATTGTGCTCATGTGGCTCTCCCAGTTTGGGAGAGCCTGACAACTCTGGGCACGGCCTGCAAGTCTGAATGACGACGTCCTTACGTCGCGTTTTGGATTTGGCGGGCTGATTTATCGGTGATGTAGAGGATCAAGGCAAATCCCATGATGAGCGCGGCCAAAAGGAAGGGGGCGCCGGGCAGGTAGAAGCCAGCATCCTGACGGGAGAAATGGGCGAACGTCTGGGTCATGATGACGGGAGACAGTATCATTGAGAGCGAGGAGAGCGAGCCAAGCACGCCTTGTAACTCGCCCTGGGCATTGTCTGGTACGGCTTGTGAGAGTGTGCCTTGTAGCGCGGGCATTGCGATGGCGCCGAGGGAGAAGAAGGGTATTAGCCAGAGCAGCAATGTTCCATTGGTGATAAAGGTCAGCAAAAGGAACGAGGCGATGCTGGAACACATGCCCAGCATCACAGCGCGGCGTGGTCCGAGCCGGCGGATGGCGGGACGGACCAGAACGCCTTGGGCGAAGGCAAAGCCGATACCGTAGAGACCAAGGCTTAGCCCGATGGTGCTCGCGGGCCATGAAAAACGCTCGGCGCCGAAATAGGCCCAGACGGCGGGGTAAACATGGGTTGCGATGTTAAAAAAGAAGAACACCGGAAGGAGCAGCTTGAGCCCGTCAAGGCGGGCAACCGAGCGCAGCGCACCGAAGGGATTGGCGCGGCGCCATTCAAAGGCGCGCGCTTTGGCGGCTGTGATTGTCTCACGCAGCACAAAAAAACCGAGCGCAGCATTTGCGAGTGCTAGCGCGGCGGCGGCCCAGAAGGGCGCGCGCGTGCCGTAATCTGCCAACAGGCCGCCCAAAACAGGACCAATCACAAAGCCGATGCCAAAGCCCGCGCCGATCAGCCCAAACCGCGCAGCTTTTTCATGTGGCGCGGAGACATCGGCCATATAGGCCATGGCGGTGCTATGCGTGGCTGCTGTGATGCCGCCGATGATGCGCCCTGCGAGCAAAAGCCAGATTGAACCTGCCAAAGCCATCACAACATAATCAGCGACCATGACCAAAAGGCTAACGAGCAGGACGGGGCGCCGCCCAAAGCTGTCAGAGAGCGCCCCAAGGACGGGTGAGAAGAGAAACTGCATGACTGCGAAAGAGGTGGCCAGAATGCCGCCCCATATGGCGGCCTTGCCGATGTTGCCGCCGTGAACCTCTTGGATCAATTCGGGCATCACCGGCACAATGAGGCCGATGCCCATGGCGTCGATGACAACAGTCATGACGATGAAAAAGACGGGGAGGCGAGAGTGCATAATAGGCTTTCTAAGGCAAAACGCCCCACAAGGTCAGCTTGCAGGGCGTTTGAAAAGTATTTTTTTACAGGGGCTTAGCCAAGGCGGCTGGCCACGTTTTCCCAGTTCACCAGATTGTCGAGGAAGTTGGTGAGGTAGGCTGGGCGCTTGTTGCGGAAATCGATGTAGTAGCTGTGCTCCCAAACATCGCAGCCAAGGAGAGCTGTTTGACCAAGGCAAAGCGGGTTCACGCCGTTTTCTGTCTTGGTGACCGCAAGTGAGCCGTCAGCGTTTTTCACGAGCCAGCACCAGCCTGAGCCGAACTGGCCTGCGCCTGCGGCCGAGAAGTCTTCTTTGAATTTGTCGACCGAACCGAAGCTCTCGGTGATGGCTTTCTCAAGCTCGCTTGGCATCGCTGATTTGGTTGGGCTCATCATCTGCCAGAACTCGTTGTGGTTCCACAACTGGCTGATATTGTTGAAAATACCGTTCTGAGCGACAGAGGATTTGTCGTAGGTTCCTGTGATGATATCCTCAAGGCTTTTGCCGTCCCATTCGGTGCCTGCGATGAGCTTGTTGCCGTTGTCGACATAGGCTTTGTGGTGCAGATCGTGGTGGTATTCGAGGGTCTCGGCAGACATGCCGTGAGCGGCGAGCGCGTCGTGAGCGTACGGTAGATCTGGAAGTTCAAAAGCCATGGAAAGTCCCCTTTGGAGTTCGCGTTTATCTTGGGTTTAGATGGGGGTGAAGCGGTCCGAAGGTCAAGGGGCAGAGGGCAAAAAAGCACAAATTTCACCACCGTCCCGCAGGGTTAACGCGGCTTTGAAGGGGCCAAAACAGGGGGGGTGAAAAGCGTGCACAACCCGTGCACAACCCGTGCACCGCCTGAATCCCGCTTTCCTTAAGGCTTTATTCAGTAAAGGCAGCGCACGTCGTGCGCCGCACTTAGGCGGTCTTAACCAAGATTGCGCCGTAGCGATGGGCGGCCTCAACCGCCTCGTGGGCTTTGGCTGTGTCTTCGAGTTCGTAGATTTTGTGGACCCGTGCGGTGAGCGCGCCCTCGGCCAAGGCGCGGTGAATATGATCAATCGCAACAGCGCGCTCGGGGGCGGGCAGGATATAGATCAGCGCGATGTCGATTGTGATCGCTTTGAAGAGAAGCGGGCCAAACGGCAGCGTCGGGGCCATGTTTACGGCGGAGCCATAGGCGGCGATGGTTCCACAAGGGGCCATGACGGTGGCGAGTGTGTTTATGTTTGCGCCGAACTCGCATTCGATAGCACGGTAAATCAGATTGCCTGACGTGGCTTGCAGGATGTCGTCGGCCAGCGTGGGCGAGCGGTGATCAAGCACGAGATCTGCACCTGCCGCTTGAGCTTGGTCCGTGGATGGGCCCGCTGAGGCCGTGGCGATGACACGCGCGCCTGCCCATTTGGCGAGTTGCACGGCCATGAAGCCGACAGACCCGCCGCCGCCAGACACGAGCAGTGTCTTGCCCTCGACCGAGCCGCCGCCGAACACGCAATGCGCCGCTGTGAGCGCGGGGATGCCAAGACTGGCGCCCGTTTCAAAGCTATGATCTTCGAGCGGCACGGCCTGAGCGGCGGGCAGGGCGATATACTCAGCGCAGGTGCCAAAGGGGCGCTGCCACTGGCCGTTCCAGATCCAGACCCGCTCGCCGACGCGGGACGGCGGGACGCCTGCGCCGACGGCCTCAATCACGCCTGAGCCATCAGAGTGGGGAATGATCTGGGGGAAGGGTGGCTTTGGCACGCCGGGCCTGCCACCTGCGCGGGCCTTAACATCTGACGGGTTTACGCCAGAGAGCGCGAGGCGCACGAGGACTTCGCCAGCTTTGGCTGTGGGGGTTTCAACCTCTGTGAGGCTGAGGGCTTCGGCGGCGGGGCCGAAAGCGGAGTAGGTGATGGCGCGCATAATGTTCTCTCCCTGATTTTGAGGGAGTTGTGCGGCAGCGTTGGGGGAGGGTCAAGGCGGGCCGTTACGTCGCAGACTTGGCCAAAGCGTTGGGCGCTAGTTTAGATGCGGCGTAGACGAATGACCACATCGACGCTCGCAATCTCGGCGTCTTGGGGCGCGCTGGGCAGATTTGTGATCTCCATGCGCTCTGTGGAGGCATCGGTGAGCTCGCCTGTGTCTTCCCAGAAGAAATGGGGGTGCTCTGATGTGTTGGTATCAAAGTAGCTTTTGGAGCCATCCACGGTGATTTCGTGCATGAGGCCTGCGTCACAAAACGCGCGGAGGGTATTGTAGACCGTGGCGAGCGAAACTGTTTCGCTGATGTCTTTTGAGGCGTCAAAGAGGCTTTCGGCTGTGACATGGCGGTGCTTGCCATCGCCCATGAGAAGCTCGGCCAAGGCAAGGCGCTGGCGCGTTGGGCGCAGGCCCTTGGCCGCGAGCCACTTTGTACTGCGCTCTTTGGGCGTGGTGGCGTTTGGCAATGTCATGCGCGCGTTTTGTCCTCAATGGTGCGCCCTGAGCGGCGCGTCCTTGCGTCAATATAGGGCAAAAACCATGGTGCTTTCAAGACATAGTGCGAATGCTTCGCAACTTGGAGGGAGCGCCGCGACGTCCGGCGCTCTTGCAAGGCCCTTGAGCAGGGTGCTAGAGGAGATTGAACGCTATGATATCAAGACAGAAAGGCGGCTCTTCCTATGGCCCAATACCCCAGCAGTTTTGACCGAGACGATTTGCTCAAATGCGCCCGCGGCGAGCTTTTTGGCGAGGGAAATGCGCAACTTCCCGAACCGCCAATGCTTATGATGGATCGGATCACCGAGATTTCGGAAGATGGCGGGGAGCACGGCAAGGGCCATGTGATTGCCGAGTTTGATATCAAACCTGATCTTTGGTTCTTTGACTGCCACTTCCCCGGCAATCCGATCATGCCCGGCTGTTTGGGTCTTGATGGTTTGTGGCAGCTGACGGGCTTTAACCTCGGCTGGCGCGGCTGGCTTGGGCGTGGCTATGCGCTGGGTGTGGGCGAAGTGAAGCTCACGGGGATGGTGCGCCCTGACCGCAAGATGCTGACGTATCGTGTGAATTTCACCAAGGCGATCCAGACGCGCCGCCTCACGATGGGTGTTGCGGACGGGATTGTCGAAGCGGATGGCGAAGTGATCTATCAAGTCAAAGACATGAAGGTTGCGCTCAGCGAGAGCTGAGGCGGCCCAGAGTTGAGATAGAAAAGAGGCCTTCGGGCCTCTTTTTTGTTGCGCTGTTTTGTTCTGGGCTGTTTGGCGCTGAGGGTGTCTGCTCCCAAAGCCATGGAAGCGGTCTTTTGCGATTGGAGCCGCCTGCTTGAGGGACTTTGCATGCGTCGCCACGGTCGTTGGTGCGCCGCGCCTCGGCCCGTGGACGCGCAGGGCTTCAACCGATCTTGCACTTTCCCCTCCCAATGCCCTAGAAAAGCTTAAGCAAAGCAATAGGAGGCCACATGCGTCGAGTAGTTGTCACAGGGTTGGGGGTTGTGTCCTCCATCGGGAATAACGCCGAGGAGGTGCTTACCTCCCTGAAGGCGGGCACATCGGGGATTACCTTTAACGAGGATATGGCCGAGCATGGATTTCGGAGCCGTATTGCTGGAAATGTGAAGCTGAATGTGGCGGATCATGTTGATAAGCGCACGCTGCGCTTTATGGGGCCAGGGGCGGCTTATGCGCATATTGCGATGGGACAGGCGATTGCGGATGCAGGGCTTGAGCAGAGTGATGTGATCAACGAGCGCACGGGTCTTGTGGCGGGCTCTGGCGGGCCTTCGACGAGCGCTATGCTTGCGGCGCATCAGGCTGTGCTGAGTTCTGGTGCGACCAAGCGGATCGGGCCTTTTGCTGTCCCCAAGACCATGTGTTCGACTGTCTCGGCGAACCTTTCGACGGCCTATCAAATCAAGGGGATCAACTATTCGATCACCTCGGCCTGCTCGACAAGTCTGCACTGCATCGGCAATGCGGCAGAGCAGATCATGATGGGCAAGCAGGACATCATGTTTGCTGGTGGTGGCGAAGAGCTTGACTGGACACTGTCGTGCCTCTTTGACGCTATGGGCGCGATGAGCAGCAAGTATAACGACACGCCTGAGCGCGCGAGCCGCGCTTTTGATGCCAACCGTGACGGTTTTGTCATTGGTGGCGGCGGCGGTATCCTTGTGCTCGAAGAGCTGAGCCATGCTTTGGCGCGCGGCGCGAAGATTTATGCGGAAGTAACGGGATATGGCGCGACCTCGGACGGGGCCGACATGGTTGCACCGTCGGGCGAAGGCGGGATGCGGGCGATGAAGCTTGCGCTGTCGACGCTGCCTGAGGGATGCCAAGTGGACTATATCAATGCGCATGGCACATCGACGCCTGTGGGCGATGTGGGTGAAGTGGAAGCGGTGCGAGCGGTCTTTGAGGGGATCAAACAGCCAGTGATCAGCTCTACCAAGTCGATGACGGGGCACTCGCAGGGCGCGACGGGCGCGCAGGAGGCGATTTATTGTCTGCTGTCACTGGAGCATGATTTCATCATTCCGAGCATCAACGTGGAAACGCTCGACCCTGCCATTCGCGACGGCGAGATTGCTGTGAAGCGTGTCGACAACGCGGGGCTTGATAGCGTTATGACCAACTCCTTCGGCTTTGGTGGCACGAATGGATCGATGATTTTGTCTAAATTTAAGGGATGACGCATATGGGCGCTATGACAGGAAAACGCGGGCTGATTATGGGCGTCGCGAATGAGCGCTCTATCGCTTGGGGCATTGCCAAAGCGATGGCAGAGGCGGGCGCGGAGCTGGCGTTTACCTATCAGGGCGAGGCTTTTGGCAAGCGGCTTGAGCCACTGGCCGCCTCTGTGGGCAGTGACTTTATGGTGGATGTCGATGTGACGGATGATGCGTCACTGGATGCGGCTTTTGGCGAGCTTCAGGCGCGCTGGGGGACACTTGATTTTGTGGTTCATGCCATTGCTTACAGTGACAAAAACGAGCTGACGGGGCGGATCCTCAACACCAGCCGTGACAACTTCAAGAACTCGATGGATATCTCGGCTTATTCCTTCATCGAAGTTGCGCGGCGCGCGCATCCGATGATGGAAGAGAACGGCGGCACGCTTTTGACGCTGACTTATATGGGCTCGACGAGGGTCACTCCGAACTACAACGTCATGGGTGTCGCCAAGGCGGCTTTGGAAGCCACGGTGCGCTATCTTGCCAATGATCTGGGGCGCGAGGGCATTCGTGTGAATGCGATTTCACCCGGCCCGATGAAGACGCTTGCGGGCGCTGCGATTGGCGGGGCGCGGGCGACTTTTAAGCACACTGATAAGAACGCACCGCTGGGTAGCAATGCCACGCTGGAGGCGGTGGGCGGCACGGCTGTGTATCTGGCTTCTGATGCTGGGGCTTGCACCACAGGCGAGATCATCCGTGTTGATGGGGGCTTTCATGTCTTGGGGATGCCGCAGCAAGAGAACCTGTAGGGTTCCAATTTGTGAGGTAAATCCTGGTGTGGCGAGGCGCGTGGCCACTGGCTATTGCGCACCTAAAGGTCTGATGAGCGCTTCAGAATTTTCTAGAAATATGAAGAGTGTTTACTGTTTGTTAAGTCATGGGCGGTAAGTAAGAAGCACGTCACAGGCTGAGAACCGATGGGCGTTTTAGTAAGTCGCCCCGTCGGTTTGTTCAGTGTCGGTTCATGTGGTTTCGAGTTTAGACGGGGCGCATCTTCTTATACGCATGTGGTTTTGACTTAGAGCTTGCGGAAGGTGAGATAGTGCGGTGTACGCCCCTCTCGGTGTGCCTTTTGCTCATAGCGGGTTGATATCCAGTCCTGCCAAGGCGTGCGCCAGTCTTCTGCACTTTCAGCGAGCCATTCAAAGCCTGCACGCGGCACTTCTTCCAGCGTTTGGCGCACATAATCTTCGATATCAGTGGCGACACGGAAAATGGCCCCTTGCTTGAGCTTGGCAGCCAATGGAACAAGGTGTTCTTGCGTTACAAAGCGGCGGCGATGGTGGCGCTTTTTGGGCCAAGGGTCTGGATAGAGCAGGAAGGCGCGCGAGAGGCTCGCGTCGGGCAGCACATCAAACATATCGCGAGCGTCCCCTGCATGGATGCGGATGTTGTCTGTTTGGGCTTTGCGGATTTTGCCGAGCAACATTGCGACGCCGTTGATATAGGGCTCGCAGCCGATAAAGCCGACGTCAGGATTTTGTTCGGCTTGATGCACCATGTGCTCGCCACCACCAAAGCCAATTTCGAGCCAGATGTCACGGTCGCCGAAGACGGCGGGCAGATCGAGCGCGTGGCGCTCGGGGTTTTCCTCCCAGCTCACCGCACCAGGGGAGAGGGCCGCAAGGTCTTCCTCAAGGTAGCCTTCCTGGGACGGGCGGAGGCCCTTGCCTTTGAAACGGCCATAGAAATTGCGCCATGGGGCGCCAGAAGGATGGTTTGCGGGGGGATTTTCGGGTGTGTTATTGCTCATGGGCGCGCTTTAGCGCGAAAGGCGCGGGCACGCAATATGGGGCCAGCCATAGAAAAAGGCGCGGGGGGGGCCTCCCGCGCCTTTCTGGCTGGTTTTGTCCTTAGACCGCGGCTTTGAGGGCTGCGGCGAGATCAGTGCGTTCCCATGAGAAGCCGCCGTCTGCCTCTGGTGCGCGGCCGAAGTGGCCGTAGGCTGCTGTGCGCTCATAGATCGGCTTGTTGAGCGACAGGTGCTGGCGGATGCCGCGTGGCGTTAGGTCCATGCATTGGGCGATGGCGCGCTCGATGGCGGCGTCTTCGACTTGGCCTGTACCGTGGGTGTCGACGTAGATCGACAGGGGCTTGCTGACGCCGATGGCATAGCTGAGCTGCAGTGTGCAGCGGCTGGCCATGCCCGATGCGACCACGTTTTTGGCCAGGTAGCGCGCGGCATAGGCTGCGGAGCGGTCAACTTTTGTCGGGTCTTTGCCAGAGAACGCGCCGCCGCCGTGGGGGGCTGCGCCGCCATAGGAATCGACGATGATTTTGCGCCCTGTGAGGCCAGCGTCACCATCA
>NZ_JAQWYD010000096.1:0-6119 GCF_029254145.1 Lentibacter sp. | reverse complement strand
TCGGCCTCGTAAACAGGGCCAGTGTAGTAGCCAAGGCCGCGCACAACGCTGGGGTCAATCACAATACGGTCCGCGCCATAGCCCTGCGCCTCAAGAAGCCCCGCAATCTCGGCGAGCTCGCCAATGCCTTCCGCGCCAATCGCACTGTCGCCAACAGCACCGCGCAGGTTTTCAAGCGTCGCTGCGTTGCTCGCGCCCTTCGCGATCAGGAATTGAACCACAGGCTCGGCCTGTGCATCACTCAAGCCCACGCCATCAATATAAGCGCCAGACGCGTCCAAACGCCCCTTGCCCAGAAGCTGGCGCACACCCGCCTCCCCCACTTTGTCAAACTTGTCGATGGTGCGCAGCACGTCTGCTTGCTGCCCCGCATCAGACACGCCCATCGCCTCCAGAACACCGTTCAGAACCTTACGGTTGTTCACCCGCACAATATAATCGCCGCGCGCAATTCCGACCTTCTCCAGCGTATCACTAAGCATCGCACAGATCTCCGCATCGGCAGCCACAGAGGCCGTCCCGACGGTATCCGCATCACACTGGTAAAACTGGCGGTAGCGCCCTGGCCCTGGCTTCTCGTTGCGCCAGACAGGGCCCATAGCATAGCGGCGGTAAGGCGTCGGAAGCTCGTTGCGGTGCTGCGCATAGACCCGCGCCAAAGGCGCAGTCAGATCATAGCGCAAGGCCAGCCAGTCGCCCTTGTCGTCCTCGTCAAACTCCTGCCAAGCAAAGACGCCCTCGTTGGGCCTGTCCACATCGGGAAGGAACTTGCCCAGCGCCTCCACCGTCTCAACAGCGGCACTCTCCAGCGCGTCAAACCCGTAGTGGTGATACACCCCTGTGATCACGCGCAGCATGTCTGCGCGCTGGCTCACATCCTCGCCAAAATAGTCGCGGAAGCCCTTGGGCGTCTGCGCCTTGGGGCGTGGGGCTTTCTTTTCCTTGGCCATCGGGGTGTCCTTGCCTGAAACGGTCTAATTCTCGTGAGCAGGCTCTAAAGGATCACGCCCCAAGGAGCAAGAACAGAGCCTTATTCGCTTAGATCGACACGGCAAATATATTTGCCATAAACCCAGCCGCTTACCCCTGCATAAGTCCAATCCTGCGAGTTTTGCTGTACAATCACCTGGCGCCAACCGTTTGTCGCATAGGGCTCCATGGTGATCACAAAGGTATCTGGCCCCAGTTTGCGGATCATATTGCAACTGGTAGAGCCACAACTCCGCAGCGCCAGAAAGTTATCACCCTGCGGGTTAAGCTTGCAGACCACAAATTGCTCCCCGTCATAGGCCTCAGCCGCGCCCACCAAAGCACTGGCCCCCAATAAAGCGATCATAAACTTGCGCATCTCAATACCTCCAAACCAATTCAACAGCCCAAGTCTGTCAGCCTCCTGAAAGCGGGGCTATGATGCAGATCAGAAACCCGCTAAAGAAACGCCATGGAATCTCTTGAAGAAAAAATCGCGCACCTTGAGCGCACAACAGACGAGCTTTCGTCAGTGATCGCGCGCCAAGACACAGAGATCGCCTTGCTCACGCGGCAGGTCCAAATCCTGCTGGACGCAGAGGCCAGCCGCAACCGTTCCGAAGGCGGACATATCTTCGGCGGCGACGAACGCCCACCTCATTACTAAACCACATTAAACCATCGTTATGGAGCCTTGAGAGCCGAGCCCTCACTCCATCGCAAGGACAGCACCATCGTGTAAAAGCACGTTGCGCCAGCTGAGCGCATCCACAAAGCGGTCATAGACCGTGATAAAGGCTGTGGTCTTTTCCAGCTGGTCCATCTTCGCGCGACAAGGCTTGCCTTTGCCCACGCCGCAAATGTCTTTCTTGGCAGCCTCATAAGCTTTGTCGGTCTCTGAGTACGGCTTGCCCTTCCATGGCGCGCCATAGCGCATCATTTCGTGGCTTTGTGCACTCGCAAAAAGCGCCAGCGCCCCCGTCACTTGACGAGGGCAGCCGTCGTCAAATCCTGTGATGAAAAAAGGGCGTTGTTCCGTGCTACCCACTGCACTGTCATAAAGGCGGTATTTTCCCGCCGTCTCTACGTGTTGGCCCATCTCCGCTTTGGGCAAGGCACAAACCCGCGCAATCTCGCCAAAGGCCAGCGGTGTTCCTGGCGCAATCTCTTGCGCATCTGGTCCTGTCAGCACAGCGGCTTTCTTCCGGCTGAACAGCCCCCCGCCTCTGCGCGGTTCGCGCGCCTCAGTCTCTGGTGTAAAAGACGCCTCCACAACCTCGGCTTCCGGTGCAAGCTTCTCCGCTTCGGCCAATTCTTCCACACCATTTTCCGGGTGCGATTTTTCGTTTTGTTTCGGCTTCAAAAAGCCAAAAAGCGAGCGTGGCTGCGCGTCTTCGCTTAGAGCGGCGACATCTGTTTCATCTGGTATTTCGCCTGTCGTTTCATCAGCAAGGGCCTCCCCTTCGGCCAGCGGCAAGGCTGGGGCAAGCTCAGCATTCAGCTCCGCCTCGCCCTCAAGGCTCTTAACCGCCTCATCGACCGCATCGGCGACAGGGTCTTCTGGTGTGCTAAACAGACGTTCAAAAAGCGGACGTTCATCTTGCGCGGCACTGGGCAGAGCCACAGCAGACGCCACATCAGAGCTTTCCTGAAGCTCCACATCCGTCAGCCGCGTCATTTTGCTTAAAGGGTCAGAGCAGCCAGCAGTCACAGCAACCAAAAACAAACATAAAAACCAACGCGTCATGAAGCTTACCCTCTCCCTTTCACGCGTCTTAACCATTTGGTAACCATTGGTCCAGCACGGATAAATCTTGGTAAATATTCCGCGGTTTCCTGCTGGCCTCAGATATCCTGAACTTCGACAACCCCCGACAAGCTCTTGATCGCGCCCTTGATCTGCGGCGAAATCGGAAAATCGCGTCCCGCTGTCAGCTCAACTTCGCCAGGCAGGCTCGGATCCATCAGGCAGAAATGCAACGGCCCTTTCCCCGCGCCCTGCGCCGCCTTGGCCGCATTCGCCAGCACTTCGGCCACAGCGCTGATCGCGCCCTGATCTTCGACAAAGATTTTAAGCCCCGTCTGCCCCGCATCCGCCACCACCGCATCAATCGGCGCAAAGCTGCGCGCCAAAAGCTTGAGCTGGTCACTCTCCATCGTGGCCTCACAAGTCACAACAACTTTCGCACCCACTTCGAGATATTCGCGCGCCTTTTCGAGCGTATCGCTGAAGACGGTGACTTCATAGGCCCCGCTCACGTCCGAAAGCTGCACAAAGGCAAAACGGTTCCCCCGCGCCGATTTGCGCTCTTGGCGCCCGGCAATCACACCCGCCATCTTTGCGAGGAATGGCCCGCCCTGCGCGCGCGCTTCCACCTCTTCCAGCGTGATCACCTGCTTGCGCTTGAGCGGCGCCATGTAGTCGTCAAGCGGATGTCCCGATAGGTAAAAACCGACAGCCTTAAACTCCTCGCCCAGCCGCTCCGCAGGCAGCCAGTCCTGCACAGGCGAAAGCCGCGGCTCCGGCAGATCATCCCCCGCCTCGCCAAACAGGCTCACTTGGCTGGAGTTCTTCTGCTCCATCACAGCCGCCGAATAAGCCATCAAGCCTTCAAGGCTGTCAAACACACGGCGGCGGTTGCGATCGAGCACATCAAATGCCCCCGCCCTCGCCAGCATCTCCAGAGGCCGCTTGCCCACACGCTTGAGGTCCACCCGACGTGCAAAGTCAAACAGCGTCACAAAAGGCGCGTCGCCGCGCGCCTCGGTGATCAGCTTCATCGCCTCCACACCGACGTTCTTCAGCCCCCCCAGCGCATAATGCAGCACTTGGTCTTTAACCGTAAATGTCGCCCCCGAACGGTTCACACAGGGCGGCTCCCACTTCAGCTCGAGCCCCTTGCGAACCTCTTCAAAGTAGACAGCCAGCTTATCAGTCAGATGGATATCGCAGTTCATCACGCCAGCCATAAACTCGACAGCGTGGTTCGCCTTCAGCCAAGCGGTCTGGTAGCTGACCACAGCATAGGCCGCCGCATGCGATTTGTTAAATCCGTAGTTGGCAAATTTTTCGAGCAAGTCAAAAACCTCGGAGGCCTTCTTCTTGTCGACACCATTCTCCATCGCCCCCTTTTCAAACTTGGGGCGTTCTTTGGCCATTTCTTCAGCGATCTTTTTACCCATCGCACGGCGCAGCAAATCCGCGCCGCCGAGGCTATACCCCGCCATAACCTGAGCAATCTGCATAACCTGTTCTTGGTAAACAATAATCCCCTGCGTCTCTTCAAGAATATGGTCAATCGACGGATGTACAGACTCCCGCTCTTTCAGCCCGTTCTTCACCTCGCAGTAAGTCGGGATGTTCTCCATCGGGCCAGGGCGGTAGAGCGCAACAAGCGCAACAATATCCTCGATACATGTGGGCTTCATGCGCTTGAGCGCATCCATCATCCCCGAACTTTCCACCTGAAACACGGCCACAGTCTTGGCCCGTGCATAGAGCTCGTATGATTTGACGTCATCCAGCGGGATCGCACCAATATCATTCTCGGCCCCCGCAGGTGGCTGATAAAGCTGCGTGCCATCCGCTGCTTGGTGCAAATCGCGCCCCTCAGCATGGATAAGGTCCACAGCGTTCTGGATCACTGTAAGGGTCTTCAGGCCCAAGAAGTCAAACTTCACGAGCCCCGCCTGCTCAACCCACTTCATGTTAAACTGCGTCGCAGGCATGTCCGAGCGCGGATCCTGATACAGCGGCACAAGCGCGTCCAAAGGACGGTCGCCAATAACAACACCCGCCGCATGGGTCGAAGCATTGCGCAAAAGCCCCTCAACCTGCTGCCCGTAGTCAAGCAAGCGCGCGACAACTTCTTCGTTCTTCGCCTCTTCGCGCAGGCGCGGCTCGTCGGCCAAAGCCTTCTCGATGCTGACAGGCTTCACCCCTTCCACAGGGATCATCTTGCTAAGCCGGTCGACCTGCCCATAAGGCATCTGCAACACGCGGCCAATATCGCGCACAGCCGCCTTTGAGAGCAGCGCGCCAAAAGTAATAATCTGGCCAACTTTATCGCGGCCATATTTCTCCTGCACATAGCGGATCACTTCTTCACGGCGATCCATGCAAAAGTCGATGTCAAAGTCGGGCATGCTGACCCGTTCAGGGTTCAAGAACCGCTCAAACAGCAGCGAGTAGCGCAAAGGGTCAAGGTCCGTCACCGTCAGCGCATAAGCCACAAGACTGCCCGCGCCCGAGCCTCGGCCAGGCCCGACAGGGATGTTATTGTCCTTGGCCCACTTGATGAAGTCCGCAACGATCAGAAAATAGCCCGGAAACCCCATGCCCTCAATAATATCGAGCTCGAAGTCGAGCCGCTTCTGATAGTCCTCAACAGACACAGCATGCGGAATAACAGCCAGCCGCGCCTGCAAGCCCGCATTCGCCTGACGGCGCAGTTCGACAACCTCGTCATCGGCAAATTTCGGCAAGATCGGATCACGCTTATAGGCCTTAAAGGCGCAGCGCTTGGCAATCTCGATGGTGTTGTCGAGCGCCTCTGGCAAGTCGGCAAACAAGACAGCCATCTCGCGGGGTGATTTCATATAATGCTGCGCCGTGAGGCGGCGGCGGTCGTGCTGCTGGTCCACATAGGCCCCATCAGCAATACAGATCAGAGCATCATGCGCCTCATACATGCTCGACTTCGGGAAATAGACATCATTGGTCGCCACAAGCGGAAGGTTCATAGCATACGCCATTTCGACAAAGCCGCGCTCTGTCAGGCGTTCGGCCTCTGGCGTGCTACCGTCTTCAGACGGATGGCGCTGAAGCTCAACATAGAGCCTGTCGCCAAACATATCCGCCAACGCATCCATCAGCGCCTGCGCCGCAGGTTCTTGCCCCGCGCGCAAAAGCCGCCCCACAGGACCGTCTGGCCCGCCAGTCAAACAAATCAGATCGCCAGAATGCGCGCGCAACTCCGCCAGCGTCACTTGCGGCAGCTCGCCGCCCTTGTCGATATAAAGACAGGAGTTGAGCTTCATCAGATGTTCATAGCCCGCCTCGCTCTGGGCGAGCAAAACAACAGGCGCTGGCGGGCGTGGCCGCTCACCGGGCTCAAGCTTGTGATACCTCAGATCAACCTGACAGCCGA
>NZ_JAQWYD010000095.1:0-8959 GCF_029254145.1 Lentibacter sp. | reverse complement strand
TGCGGCTCAGAGCGGTTTGGAAGGCTCCCCGATCGATGACTTGGCGGCGTTCCATGTGGTCTTTGGCAAGACTGTTCCTGATATTTCGCTGAATGCGGTGGCCAATCTGGGCTATGCCGAGGGGCGCTGGCTTTTGCCTGTGTATCCCGGTGATACGCTGCGCGCTGTGTCTGAAGTCATTGGCCTCAAGCAAAACAGCAATGGCAAGACAGGGGTTGTCTGGGTACGGACCACAGGTCTCAACCAGATGGAAGAGCCTGTGCTCAGCTATGTGCGCTGGGTCATGGTGCGCAAAGGCAATCTGGATGCACCTGCTCCCGAGACACATGTGCCTGAGCTTGCGGGTGTGATCGCGCCCGAAGATCTGAAGATCCCCGAGGGCTTGGACTTTACGGGCTATGACTTTGCCCTTGCAGGCGAGCCGCACCGCTGGGGCGACTACGCCGTTGGTGAGAAGATCGACCATGTTGACGGTGTGACGATCGAGGAAGCCGAGCATATGCTCGCCACGCGGCTTTGGCAGAACACCGCCAAGGTACATTTTGACGCGACGTTCCGCCCCGATGGCCAGAGGCTCATCTATGGCGGACATATCATCTCGATGGCACGCGCGCTGAGCTTTAACGGGCTTGCAAATGCGCAGATGATTGTTGGCCTCAATGGGGGTGCGCACGCAAACCCCTGTTTTAGTGGGCTGACCGTGAAGGCGTGGTCCGAAGTGCTGGACAAGGCCGAGACATCCGCGCCCGGCGTGGGGGCTGTGCGTTTGCGGCTTGTCGCCGTGAGCGGGGGCGACGCCTTTACGCTCAAAGGCGAGGATGGAAAATATCTTCCGCATGTTCTGTTGGACCTCGATTACTGGGCCCTGATGCCGCTCTGAGGTGGCTTATTTTGTGATCACACTTTCAATAAGTGTGATCACAAATGCAATTTTCTCGGCATTTGCGACAAAAAAGCAGGTCTGATCGGCGTCTCTTTGCGTGACTCTGCCTTCAAATCCGTTATCAGAGGTGTAACGCGTGCAGAGGTATTGAGTCAGCACGCATCTGAGAAGAGGATCTACTCACATGGCCAATGGCAAACCCGTAGAGCGCCCGCTTTCGCCGCATTTGACGATTTATCGCCCGCAGCTCACTTCGATCACTTCGATCCTGACACGGATCACAGGCAACGCACTGATCATCTCGGCGCTGCTCGTGGTTTGGTGGCTCTTGGCGGCGGCTGTCGGCCCCGCCTATTATGAGGTCGCCAACGCGGTGCTGACCTCATGGTTCGGCGACATCGTCATGAGCCTCTCGGTTCTGGGCGTCTGGTATCACTACCTTGCAGGTCTGCGTCACCTCTATTTTGATGCGGGTCACGGTCTTGATATCCCGACTGCAGAAAAGCTCGGGTGGGCTTGTCTGATCGGATCGGCAGTTCTCACCGTAATCACTTTGATCATCGTATAAGGGGAGCGAGACATGCGGTATTTGACAGCTCGTAAACGCGCAGCAGGCAAAGGCTCGGCCCATCATGGCGCGGAGCACCACTGGTCCATGCAGGTGAGTGCCGTTGGCCTCGCCCTCGTTGTGCCTGCCTTTATCTTTATTATCGGGCGCGCTCTGGGCAGCAGCCACGCCGAGGTGCTGGCGACGTTCCAAAGCCCCTTTGTTGTAATCATCGTAGGGCTTACGCTTTTCATCGGCCTCAATCATGCGCGCAAGGGTGCGCAAATCATGATCGAGGATTACACGAAGGGCACGACCCGCAAAGGGCTGATCATTTTTGTGACAGCTCTCACCTATTTGATGACGGCTACCGCGCTCTATGCGCTGGCCAAACTCGCGCTGTAAGGACATTTTGACCATGGCTGAATACGAATACGAAACACACGATTATGACGTTGTTGTTGTCGGTGCGGGTGGCGCTGGTTTGCGTGCAACGCTCGGTATGGCCGAGCAGGGCTTGCGCACCGCTTGTGTGACCAAGGTTTTCCCAACGCGCTCCCACACGGTTGCAGCGCAAGGCGGTATTGCTGCTTCGCTGTCCAACATGGGCCCTGATCACTGGCAGTGGCATATGTATGACACGGTCAAAGGCTCTGACTGGCTTGGTGACACAGATGCGATGGAATATCTCGCTCGCGAAGCGCCCAAGGCGGTCTATGAGCTTGAGCACTATGGCGTTCCGTTTTCGCGCACAGAAGAGGGCAAGATTTATCAACGTCCCTTCGGCGGCCACACCACCGAGTTTGGCGAAGGCCCCGCTGTGCAGCGCACTTGCGCCGCCGCGGACCGCACAGGCCACGCGATCTTGCACACGCTTTACGGCCAGTCGCTGAAGAACAACGCCGAATTCTACATCGAATATTTCGCGATCGATCTGGTCATGTCCGAAGACGGGCAGTGCCAAGGTGTCGTTTGCTGGAAGCTTGATGACGGCACGATGCATGTCTTTAACGCCAAGATGGTCGTTCTGGCCACAGGTGGCTACGGGCGCGCTTATTTCTCGGCCACATCTGCGCACACATGCACAGGTGATGGTGGCGGCATGGTCGCTCGCGCGGGCCTTGGCTTGCAGGATATGGAATTCGTCCAGTTTCATCCCACAGGCATCTACGGCTCAGGCTGCCTGATCACCGAGGGCGCACGCGGCGAGGGCGGCTATCTGACAAACTCCGAAGGCGAACGCTTTATGGAGCGTTATGCGCCACAGTATAAAGACCTCGCGCCGCGCGACTATGTTTCGCGCTCGATGACCATGGAGATCCGTGAGGGCCGTGGCGTGGGTGCTGAGGGCGACCATATTCACCTCAACCTCTCACACCTCCCTGCCGATGCTCTGGCCGAGCGCCTTCCAGGCATCTCGGAATCAGCCAAGATTTTCGCAGGTGTTGATGTCACCAAAGAGCCGATCCCTGTGATCCCGACGGTGCACTACAACATGGGTGGCGTGCCAACGAACTATTGGGGCGAAGTGATCAACCCGACGAAGAAAGACGCAAACGCTATCGTGCCGGGCCTTATGGCTGTGGGCGAGGCGGGCTGTGCCTCTGTGCACGGCGCCAACCGTCTTGGTTCGAACTCGTTGATTGACCTTGTGGTCTTTGGCCGCGCTGCGGCGATCCGCGCGGGCCAGATTGTGGACGCTGACGCGCCCAACCCCGAGCTGAACAAAGCTTCTGTTGATGCGGCGTTTGCGCGCTTTGACGGTCTGCGCCACGCCAAAGGCACAACCGGCACTGCCGAGCTACGCCTTGAGATGCAAAAGACAATGCAGGCTGACGCGGCTGTGTTCCGTACATCCAAGACGCTCAAAGAGGGCGTTGATAAGATGGCGGCGATTGCAGACAAGCAGGATGATCTCAAAGTCACAGACCGCTCGCTGGTCTGGAACTCTGATCTCATGGAAACGCTTGAGCTGACAAACCTTATGCCAAACGCTTTGGCCACTATTGCTGGCGCAGAAGCCCGTAAGGAAAGCCGCGGCGCACACGCGCACGAAGACTTCGCCACACGCGATGACGAAAAGTGGCGCGTTCACACCATTGCCCACCTTGAGGGCAACAAAGTGAAGCTGAGCTATCGTGATGTCGGCAAAACGCCTCTGACGACTGAGAAAGAAGGCGGAATCAGCCTCAAGCGGATCGCTCCGAAAGAGCGGACGTTCTGATGACGCTTAAGGCTGCATATCTGGCAGGCGCTTTGGCGTTGCTCGCTGGCTGCGACACGGCTCAAAAGGCCGTGGACGATGCTGCGCGGGTAACGGCGAAAGCCACGGTGGAAAAGGTTCTCACGGCGCATCTGCCGGAGACCGTGCCCGCCAAGCTGGTGACGCCTTACTCTAGCTGCATCATCGACAACGCAAGCGCCAACGAGCTTTTCAAGCTCAGCCGCGCCTCGATCACGGGTGTTGAGCCCAGCACAATCGGCTTGGTCACGGATATTATCCAGCGCCGCGCTACAACCACATGTATTGCCAAGGCCTCAACTGGCCTCTTGGCCTCCTAAAGGAGAAAACGGATGGCAGAGTTCAAACTTCCCGTGAATAGCCGCATTACGACGGGCAAAACATGGCCCAAGCCAGAAGGTGCGACCAACCTTCGCCAGTTTGATATCTATCGCTGGAACCCTGACGATGGGAAAAACCCCTGCGTTGATACGTATTTCGTGGATATGGACAACTGCGGTCCGATGATCCTCGATGCGCTCATCAAGATCAAAAACGAGATCGACCCGACGCTCACGTTCCGCCGCTCTTGCCGCGAAGGGATTTGTGGCTCCTGCGCGATGAACATCGACGGGATCAACACACTGGCCTGTATCTACGGGATGGACGAAGTCAAAGACGGGACTGCTGTCAAAGTTTATCCGCTGCCGCATATGCCAGTGGTAAAAGACCTTATCCCCGATCTGACGCATTTCTACGCTCAGCACGCGAGCATCATGCCTTGGCTCGAAACCAAGACAAACCGCCCGCAAAAAGAATGGAAGCAGTCGATTGGTGATCGCAAGAAGCTTGATGGCCTCTATGAGTGTGTCATGTGCGCCTGCTGCTCGACATCTTGCCCGAGCTACTGGTGGAACTCGGACAAATACCTTGGCCCGGCCGCGCTGCTTCATGCATATCGCTGGATCATCGACAGCCGCGATGAGGCAACAGGCGAGCGTCTGGACGATCTGGAAGATCCGTTCAAACTCTACCGCTGCCATACAATCATGAACTGCGCCAAGACTTGCCCCAAGGGTCTCAACCCAGCCAAAGCGATTGCAGAGATCAAGCGCATGCAGGTCAACCGCGTCGTTTAAGGCTCGTTTGCACTAAAATTAGGCGGGTAGCTCTGCGGGGCTGCCCGTTTTTTATGCTGCGATGCAGCATCGGTATGGCTGCCATTCTGATTTGGCACTGCTCCCATTCAACAAAGCCTTTATAGTAGGGACAGGGAGGAGTTTGACACATTCGGAGCAAACTCATGCAGAACCAGACTGAAGTCCAGAAACGTGCCGCCCTCGACGCTCTTGATCAAGCATATGAATACTGGTCAGGCGACAATCAGAAACCAGAAACCCAACACCCTTATGAAGACACGCCAATGGCGGCCTAAGCCGCTGGACAGTTGCGTCGCTCGCTCCTAGCCTTTGGCCAAAGGAGCAGACCATGGCGACGCATCATTTCTCGGCGATTGCGGTATCGCGCCGCCAAGGCGCGATCAGCGAGCATTTTGTCTTTGGCGAGCGCAATTCTGGGACCAATCTGGCGCACCAGCTTCTCGTGCAAAACATCCCTGCACTTAAAGACAGCACAGGCGACAGAATTGGTCCACAGGGCTTTCGCTATGACTGGAAGCACGGCTTTCCACAGATGGTTGCGGCGCCCGCAAGTTGCCTCGCCGTGGTCATGTTCCGCGCGCCCGAAACATGGCTGCGCTCGATGCACGCCCGCCCGTGGCACGCTGTACCTGAGCTGGCCAAGCTTGAGTTCTCCGATTTTATTCGTGCCGAGTGGCAGACCCGCGTGGACGAGCAGAACTTTGGTGTTGCGCAAGGCGGGGCCCGTTGGGGCACGGAGCTGCACTATGACCGCCATCCGCTGACAGGCGCGCGCTTTGAAACGATCCTTGCGCTGCGTCATGCAAAGAACACCGGCTTTCTAAGTCTTGAAACGCGGTTCGCCAATTGCCTGATACTGCGCCATGAAGACCTGACAGCCAACCCGGAAGGGTTTGTGCGTTTTGTGTCTGAGCACTACGGACTTGCGCGCTATCAGACTTTCCGCCCTGTCGCCGCACGGCGCGGGCGGGCCAGTGAAGGGGCGTTTCAGCCAGCGGGCTATGCGCCTCTTGAGGCAGCGGATCACGCCTTTGTCTGGACGCAACTCGATCTTGCCCAAGAGGCGCAGCTTGGGTATGCGCCGACTTGAAGCTCGGGCGTTTTGCTGCAAGGCTGGAATTGAAAGCCAGCGAAAGATGCCCAAATGACCGAGCCAAATGATGCCGCCGCGCGCCGCGCTGTTGAACCAGTAATCTGCTACCCCAACGCCACCCTGCCGACACCGCCGATGGCGCTCTATCGCGCAGCGCGAGACGGGGCGAAGAAGATCAGCGAGACCTTTGCCGCCCCGCGCGAGGCCTGCACATTTGAATTGCCACAGGGCAGCTTTTTTCGCATCAGCTCTGTGGAAGGCCCGCAAGTGGGCGATCTCAATCTCTGGAACAAGAACGACCTGTCGGAGCGGTTTTATTCGGGCAAGACCCGTGCCCTGCACGGCACCCATATCACAACAGGCGAGCGGATGTGGTCAAGCTTCCCGCATTTGCGCCCCCTTGCAACGATCGTGGCGGACACTCTGTCTTGGTATGGGATCGACGCATTTGGCGGCTCCGTGCATGATGTGATTGGCACACGCTGTGACCCCTACACAGGCAATTTGCTCAGTGGGACGCAATATCACCACTGCTGTCATTCAAACCTCACCCGCGCCTTGGCTGACCATCTTGGTGTGAGCGACGCTGAAGCGGAGCCACATGTGCATGATGTTTTGAACGTGTTTATGTGCACAGGTTTCACCCGCGATACAGGGCAGTATTTTATGAAAGCCAGCCCGGTGCGGGTGGGTGACTATCTTGAGTTTTTCGCGGAGGTTGATCTACTAGGGGCTTTGTCGGCTTGCCCTGGCGGGGATTGCTCAAGCGAGCATACCTCGGATACGGCGGCGTGTTATCCTTTGCATGTTGAGGTGTTTGAGCCTTTGGACGGGGCGCTGGAGGGCTGGGAGCCGCCTGTGAAGAACGGCTATAACGGAAGCCATGGGAGATAGGGATCGAATTGCGCAGCGCGCAATCCGACCAGGCGAGGGGCGCTGCCCCTCGCGCTCCCCGGGATATTTTAAGAAAGAAAAAGAGCTAGGCAGGGAAGGCCGCGTGGAGAGCGATTTGGACCATGTCGCCAAAGCTTTGTTCACGCTCGGAGCTGGGAAGGGCCTCGCCTGTTTGCAAGTGATCCGAGACTGTCAGAACCGCGAGGGCACGCGCACCAAGACGGGCCGCGACCGTGTAGAGTTCGGCGGCTTCCATTTCGACGCCGAGAATACCGTGGCGTGTCATTTGCTCTGTGAGATCTGGGCGTTCGTCATAAAATACGTCAGAGGAATATATGCCACCTACATGGGGTGTTTGACCCATGGCCTCGGCGGCTGTGACAGCGGCGCGCAGAAGTGCCCAATCCGCCGTAGGTGCAAAGTTGACTTCACGGAAGAGGCCCATAGATGGGGTGTTGAGAGAGGTTGCACTCATGGCGATGATGACATCGCGAATTTTGACATGAGGCTGCATGCCGCCACAGGAGCCGATGCGAATGAGGGTTTTGGCACCGAAGTCGCGAATAAGCTCGTTGGCGTAAATAGAGAGGCTTGGCATGCCCATACCTGAGCCGTGGATTGTCACAGGGTTGCCTTTATACGTGCCCGTATAGCCGAGCATGCCACGCACTTCGTTGACGAGGCGGGGGGCATCCAGAAACGTTTCGGCGGCCCATTTGGCGCGCAAAGGGTCGCCTGGCATGAGGACCGTCTCGGCGATATCGCCAATTTTTGCACCGATGTGAACTGTCATAGTGTTTCTCCCGCTTGTCCGCGGGAGAGTGCAAAACCGTGCCGGAAAGGTAAAGCGCTATTCGGCGGCTTCGGCCTTTGGATCGGCCAGCGTGACCACATCCATCATGATGGTGTTGAGCTCGAAATCCTTGGGCGTGTAAACGCGCGCCACGCCCATTGCCAGCAGCCGTTTGGCGTCGTCATCCGGGATAATCCCGCCGACGATGACAGGGATATGCGCAAGGCCTGCGGCTTCCATGCGCTGCATAAGCTCTTCCACGAGAGGGATATGGCTGCCCGAGAGGATCGAGAGGCCAACCACATGGGAGCCCTGTTCTTCAGCCGCGCGCACGAGCTCTTCAGGCGTGAGGCGAATGCCATCATAGGTGATGCTCATGCCGCAGTCGCGGGCGCGATATGCGATCTGTTCGGCGCCATTGCTGTGGCCATCCAGACCTGGCTTGCCAATGAGAAAGGCAAGGCGGCGGCCCAGCTTGTCCGAGACGTGGTCGACAGCGGCACGCAAATCATCCAGCCCTTCGGTCTTGTTTGAAGGAGAGGGCGAGACGCCCGTTGGTCCGCGGTATTCGCCGTGGACTGCTCGCATCTGGGCGGCCCATTCGCCTGTTGTCGCGCCTGCCTTGGCAGCCACGATTGAGGCGGGCATGATATTCTCACCCTTTGCAGCGGCGTCGCGTAGCGCCGTGAGAGCAGATTGAACAGCAGCCTCGTCGCGTGCGGCCCGCCATTCTGTGAGGCGGTTGATTTGTTCGGCCTCTGTGGCAGGATCCACAGTCATAATGCCGCCATCGGCGCTCATCAGCGGGCTTGGTTCGGTTTGTGTGTATTTGTTCACACCGACAACCACAGTTTCGCCAGCTTCAATGCGGCCCAAGCGCTCGGCGTTTGAGGTCACCAGTTGGGCTTTCATATAGTCAATCGCCTTGATCGCACCGCCCATGCCATCAAGCCCTGCGAGTTCTTGGCGGGTGCCGGCTTTGAGGGCTTCGACTTTAGCGTCGACAGCGGGGTTGCCATCAAAGAGATCGTCATATTCCAAGAGATCGGTTTCAAAGGCCATGATCTGCTGCATCCGCATCGACCATTGCTGATCCCAAGGGCGGGGCAGGCCGAGGGCTTCATTCCACGCGGGAAGCTGCACAGCACGAGCGCGGGCCTTTTTGGAAAGCGTCACGGCGAGCATTTCGATCAGGATACGGTAGACGTTGTTCTCTGGTTGCTGCTCTGTGAGGCCGAGCGAATTGACCTGCACACCATAGCGGAAGCGGCGGAACTTGGCGTCTGTGACCCCGTAGCGCTCCAGCAAGATTTCATCCCAGAGGTCGACAAAGGCGCGCATTTTGCACATTTCGGTGACAAAGCGGAT
>NZ_JAQWYD010000088.1:0-40633 GCF_029254145.1 Lentibacter sp. | reverse complement strand
TGTCCGCCAGATACATCATGATCGCGCCGGACTCCATTAATTGAAGACCGGTCTCTTGATCGACGATCGCGGGGATGCGGTTGTTCGGTGCGATTTTTAGGAAATCAGGCGCGAATTGCTCGTCCTTGGTGATGTCGATGGCATGCACTTTGTAAGGGACGCCAAGTTCTTCGAGGAGGATCGAAACCTTGCGTCCATTTGGTGTCGTCCATGTGTAGAGATCAATCATCTAACCGCCTTTTCCATCTGATAGTTTACGTTTAACATCTTTTGTTCTTTGGTATCGGACTGCTTCACAGCAAGTGTATCCGATAGCCGGATCGTGGGAAATGAACGCATACGGTACCCACATCCTCAGCCGAGCGTTCGATGACTAGCGTCTCGGCATCGGCGTAGCGCAAGGTTCCTGCGACGGGTTGCTCGCCGCCATTCACATCTGGCTGCACAGTTACCGACTGCCCAACCGAAAGCCCCTGTGGATCATGTCGCGCGACGCCGGTCTTAGCGATCGGTTCTAAGCTCTTTGCCCGCGAAATGGCATCCTGCGGATCCATTTCGTAGCAGGTCCCATGACCAATGCCCTGGATATTGGACTCCCATCGGACAAGGTCTTTGAATTCCGACAGAAATGACGGCCCGTCGGCCCATCGGCCCCGTAAAAACCAGACCACGTGGTAGAACTGTGCGTCAATTGCTGCCGGCTTTGGACCGAGCAAGAATGCACGACCGTCAGACATTTGCGTGTTCAGCCATGACAGTGGCGCGCGCACTTGTGACACTAGATGAGGCAGGTCGGCGTTGGCTTGTTTCAACGCTGCCGCCCAATCCTCTCCGAGGTAGAGCCGCCCACGATCCGCCGCAAAATCCTTGTCCAGCTGATCGCCAGCCGCACCCAGAATATGGCGCACAGTTTGGTCGAACAGAGCCCCGTCTGTCCATCGGCTGAGACACCACATCAAGCCCTGATCTGACGTGGGCATGAAGGTCGGAGAAGGGAAACGGCGTTCAAGCTCGCGGATGATACACTGACTGTCACAGTAAATGTCTGCACCAATCTGCATGACAGGCGTGCGTCGATAACCGCCGGTCAGCGCCGTCAACATTGGTTTGGGTGGTAGGCGCGGAATTTCCACCTTGCGCCACGTAAGTCGTTTGATGCCAAGGGCAACCCGAACTTTTTCGGCAACAGGGGATTGCGGGTAGGCGTGGAAGATTACCTCGGACTTTGGATCAAACAATTTGTATTCCTTCTCGGAAGCCGGGTTCGACCATGACTTCAACCCTAGTTTGGGATTGGGTGGTCAGCTGCATGACGTCTATGACTTCGGGCAACTTGATGCAGAAAACGGGTATGGCTTCTCCTTATCTTCAGAAACCTTGCAAACGCTTAAACAGTGCCGAAGTATCCCAACGCCCCCCGCCCATTTTTTGCACGTCCTTATAGAACTGATCGACCAACGCAGTTACCGGAAGGCTGGCGCCGTTCTCGTTTGCAGCCTCAAGGCAGATGCTAAGATCTTTACGCATCCAGTCCACCGCGAATCCATGCTCAAATTGATCGTCCAGCATTGTCTCAAAGCGGTTAATCATCTGCCAGCTTCCAGCAGCGCCTTGACTGATCACCTCGACCACGTCAGCCCCAGAAAGGCCTGCTTTGCTTGCAAAGTGCAGCGCCTCTGACAATCCTTGAACCAACCCGGCGATGGCTATCTGATTAGCCATTTTGGTAAGTTGTCCCGAGCCGCTTTCGCCGATGCGGCGCACGAGCTTTGCGTAGATGTTCATGACGGGTTCGGCACGGTCAAAATCACTTTGATCGCCGCCGCACATGATAGACAGCTGGCCGTTTTCTGCGCCGGCTTGACCACCAGAAACTGGAGCATCTACAAAACTGAAACCATTGGTTTTGGCAGCGGAATACAGCTCTGCAGTTACCTTGGCAGACACTGTTGTGTGGTCTACAAACAGCGCCCCAGAATCCATCCCCGCAAACGCACCTTCCTTGCCGAAACATACCGCACGTAGATCATCATCATTGCCAACACATGCCATAATCATTTCAGCACCTTTGGCAGCTTCGGCAGGAGTTGCCGCACTACGGCCGGCGTTTTGTTTTGCCCATGCATCTGCTTTTGCGGCGGTTCGGTTGAATACCGTCACGTCGTGGCCTGCTGCGGCCAGGTGAGCAGCCATAGGGTAGCCCATTACACCAAGGCCAAGGAATGCAATTTTTGTCATGTGATGTACCCTTATAATAGTAGTTTAAAGAAGATCGCCCGGCAGTTTCCCAGCAAAAAAAGCGTCAAGATTGTCCAATGCGCGAAAGCCCATGGCATCGCGGGTCTGGCGTGTCGCGCTGCCAATGTGGGGCAGCATGAAGATATTGTTATGCGCTGCAAAAGCAGGGTTTCCACCCGGTTCGACCTGAAAACAATCAAGGCCTGCTGCAGCGATCCTGCCCGTGCCAAGGGCCGCCAGCATGGCATCCTCGTCTATTAGCACACCGCGTGCGGTATTCACAATCACAGCTCCCATGGGCAACAGGCCAAAGCGGTCTGCATTCATTAAGTTGGTTGTATCAAGCGTTGCGGGGCAGTGTAGCGAGAGAAAATCAGAAACCTCTAGCAGACTTTCCACCCTATCATGATAGGTCGCTCCTTTTGCCTGGTCAGCAGGCAACTGAGAACGGTTATAATAGTGGATTTCCATATCAAACCCACGTGCTTTGGTAGCAAAGGCGCGGCCGACACGTCCCATCCCAATAATACCAAGTCGGGCACCCGTGACCTGTTTGCCTACCATAAATGCCGGTGACCAACTATCCCATGCTCCGGTGCGCACAATTTTGTCGCCGGCGACAGCATGGCGTGCCGCACCCAGCATCAGCAGCATCGCTAGCTCTGCCGTGGCGTCCGACAGAACATCGGGTGTGTTGGTTACCGCAATGCCACGCCCCTGAAGGGCAGGCAGGTTACAATGATCTACACCAACGGAGTGGTTGGCGATGATTTTCAGACGGTCAGAAAATTGCGCGACAACTTCAGCGCTGAAATGCTCGGAGTGGCAGGGAATGATCGCATCAAACTCCGCACTAGCAGCGATCAGTTGTTCAGCGGTTCCGGGGAGATCATCATGGTTAATGACCACATCATAGTCTCTCACGGCGCGCTCTAGCGTAGCGTCAGACAGACGGCGGGTGATCCAAAGGCGTGGTTTGAGACTGACATTACTCATTTCTTACGGATACTTTCTTCGTAGAAGTCGTAAATGGCCATACAACACACCACGATGGCGATGATCATAAATGGTGCACCACCTATGAAACCAGCAAAACCGCTTGATATACTCTGAGACAAGCCCCCGACAAAAATACACAAGCTCGCCGTGCCAAACAGGGCCACAATTAATTTCGTGATGTATGACATGGTGTTTCCTTTTGTTATTCGGCTATTTCAGCAACATGGGTTTGGAGCCAGCGCGCCGTACGCAACAGCCTGTCGTCTTTTTCAGTGGGGCCAATCAGTTGCACACCAATGGGCAGCCCCGTTTCCCCGACCAGCATCGGCAGGCTAACACACGGCAGTCCCGCCAGCGTCCACAGTGTGCAAAAAATCGGATCGCCCGTTCCATTACCAAAAGTCGGGGCTTCACCTGCCGCCGAGGGCGCTATAATGGCATCGTAGTCCACAAAAAAAGCTTTAAAGAACCCTTCTGCAGAGGCTTTGACGGCCAACGCATCGTCATATTGCGTTTTGGTTATGGCGCGCGCGCGGGTAATAATCGGTTTCAGAGTGTCGCTGATCTGGTCCCAATGCGCATCGAACACCGCTGCTTGGTGCTTGGCGATTTCATATTCGTGAATAGTGGCCTGAACGGCGACAAGATCAGACAGTGTGTCCGCCGCCGTCATGCGCTCCACCGATGACCCAAGAATTTCAAGAACTGCATCAATCCCATCCAAAGCATCGCTAGACAAGCGGTCGTTGAACGGTAGATCAATCCACGCCAGTGCGGGCGTTACAGGCACGTCTGCTGCCGCCCCTTCAGACATATTAGGGCGTGGCCGCGCAAAACTCACAACGTCGCGTTGATCGTACCCACCAATAGCGTCGGTCAGCAAAGCAACATCTACGAGCGAGCGTCCAAAGCACCCGATCTGATCTAGCGACACCGACGTTTGCAAAAGCCCGTCACGCGAAATCACACCGCGCGTTGGTTTGAACCCAAAAATCCCGCAAAACGAAGCCGGTCGAATGACCGACCCATTGGTCTGGGTTCCGATCGCCAAAGGAACATGCATCGCTGCCACCGCCGCCGCCGACCCGCTTGATGATCCACCGGGGGTGTGATCGGTGTTATGTGGATTGCGCGTCTCGTTAGCATGAACAAACGCGAATTCAGTAGTCACAGTTTTACCCATGATCACAGCACCCGCCTCCCGCAGAAATTCAACAATGCGCGCTACTCGATCTGTCTGGCGACCTTCAAAGATCAAGCTACCGCGCTGAGTAGGCATTTTAGCAGTGTCGATGATGTCTTTCAGCCCAACAGGAATGCCGTGCAATGGACCCGTTGCCATCCCTGCAATGCGGATACGGTCACATTCTGCAGCTTGCGCCAATGCCGCGTCTTCATCTAGAAACGCCCATGCCTTGATCGCTCCGTCCGTTTCAGAAATCCTCGCGAGGCAGGATTTCACCAGCTCAACCGACGTTAGCCGACCCGAGGCAATGGCTACCAATGCCTCGGACGCTGTTAAGGTATACCAGTCATTTTTCACGGGATGTACGTTCCAAAGAGATAATCAGGGAACCACAGCGCGATTCCAGGAAATGCGTACATCAAGCACATCGTCAGGATCACAATCCCCAAATACGGCATTATACCACGGAAAATGTCCATCAACTCGATCTGGTTTTTCAACACTCCTTTTAGATAATAGGCCGACATGGCCATAGGTGGTGTCAGGAACGATGTTTGCAGGTTCAATGCGATCAACATCGCAAAGAAATACGGGTTCACGCCGAATACTTCGAGAAGTGGCAGAAAGATCGGTACAAATATGATCAGGATTTCAGACCATTCCAGCGGCCAACCCAACACAAAGATTATCAACTGCGCGAGGACCAAGAATTGCCATGGCTCCATATCAAGACCACCAACAAAGTCAGCAATAATGTCATGCCCACCGAGGTAAGAAAACACTGATGCAAACGTCCATGATCCGACGAACAACCAGCACACCATTGCTGTGGCTTTGGCAGTCAAGAACACACTTTCTTTCAGCTTGGTCCACGTCATCGACCGGTAAAGAATCGCCAAGACAATGCCACCAAGTGCACCCATTGCAGCCGCTTCGGCGGGGGTTGCCAGACCCCCAAGGATCGAGCCGAGAACCAGCGCGATCAACACGGTCAGCGGTACAAAAGATTTCAGTAGATCAAGATAGATTTCACGCGGCGGGGGCGGGTTTTCCATAGATGGTTTTGGGGCCAACGCAGGATTAAAATATACCCGCACGATCACGTAAACAATATACAAGCCCGCCAACAAAAGCCCCGGAAACACCGCAGCAGCATAAAGGCGTAGCGGTGACAGGTCCGCAATCGCAGCGTAAACGATCAACATGATGGAGGGCGGGATCAAAATACCAAGCGTACCACCCGCACAAATCACACCTGAGGCAAAGCTTTTATCATAGTTAGCATTGGCCATCGCAGGAAAGGCCAGCAGGCCCATCAGCGTCACAACTGCGCCTACAATACCGGAGGCCGTGGAAAACACCGCACAGGTCAACAAAGCAGCAATCGCCAGCGACCCGGGCAAATTCCGCGCGGCCATATAGAGCGAGAAAAATAGCTTATCGATAATGTTGGCGCGTTCCACCACATAGCCCATGAATAAAAACAACGGGATCGCCACAAGGATCGGATTTTCCATCACGGAATAGGTGTTCTGGTTCAGTAGGTAGAAGATATTATTATTAAAAATATCGCTGAAAACCTCAACTGATCCTTCACGATAATAGGCATAATATCCAAAGCCAACGCCCATTGCGAGCAGCGTAAAGGCAATCGGAAAACCAAACAGAACCAGAACAATAAACAGCGCCAGCATCAACAGCGCAACTTCGGGATTTGTCATCTTTTTATCTTTCTAGAAGCGCTTCGAACTATTTTTTTGTTTTCAGGAGCTAACGAGTTGATCGTTCCAAAATCAGCGTCAGTCAGCAAGTCTTCTGTCTCACGCACATCGACCAGTCGTTCGGGCCACACACCAGTGCGGAACACCATTACACAACGCAATAGTTCAGCCACACCTTGCAAGGCGAGAAGAAAACCGGCAATCGGGATAAGTGATTTAAAGAAATAAATCTGTATACTGGCGGGACTGTTAAAACTTACTTCTTTGTAACGCCAGCTGTCGGATGCGATTTCCCAGCCATACCACGCCAACGCGATCACGCCTGGAAAGAAGAAAAGTAAATACAATACAAAATCCAATGACGCTTGCACCTTCACCGGAAACAAACGGTATATCACGTCTGCGCGCACATGGTTGTCTTGAGCCAAAGCATAAGCGCCACACATCAAAAATAATGCGCCATACATCTGGATCATCATGTCAAACGCCCAGACTGTAGGTGAGTTGAGGACGTAGCGCACAAACACCTCGTAAGACACAGATAGTGTCAAGATCAGAATGCACCAGCCGAAGGCACGACCGACCCAAAGGCTTAGGCCTTCAATTGCATAGACAAATTTCATGTGTTTACTACTCTCTCCAGAGATCAATCGGGCATCCTTTGTGGCACGCGCCCAATCACATCAAGTGAGCAATATCCAGGCGCCAATGCGCCGCCTGGATATTGCTAAATCTACTCGCGCTTAAGCGAAATAGTGATCATATGCCAGTTTGTAGTCCGGCTGGTTAAGGTTCAGATACCCCATCACTTCTTTGGCATATGCCTTTTGTGATTCCATCACACGCGCAAAGAACGGATCTTCGGATGCGATGCGGTCAGCAACCTTGTCCCATGCCGCCAGCTGAGCTTCTAGAACAGCCTGCGGTGTGCGATGAACGTTCACGCCGTCTTGCTCCTGAAGCTTTATGAGGTCATCGGAATAACGCTTGGTGTTGCCCCAATAGAAGCCAGAGTTTTCAGCCATGGATGCGTTACGGATGATTGCCTGATGCTCAGTCGACAAACCGTTCCAGAGGTCTTTGTTGATAGTAACCTCAAAGCACTCCTGACTCTGATGATAGGATGCAAGCATGTAGTCTTTAGACACATCCTGCATGCCAAAATCACGGTCAGACGTTGGGTTGTTAAACTCGGCTGCATCGATCAGGCCAGATTTCATAGCTGGCTGGATTTCGCCCCCAGGAAGCTGAACAACAGACATGCCCATCTCGAGCATAACGTCCGCGGCCAGACCAACTGTGCGGTACTTTAAGCCGTTCATTTGGGACGCATCCGTAATAGGCTTAGAGAACCAACCAAGCGGTTGAGCTGGCATTGGCGAGTTGAAGAAGGACACAACGTTCAGCTGCAAGTCTTCCATCAGTTCGTCAAACAGTTCTTGACCGCCACCTGCATGGATCCAGCCAAGCATTTCCTGTGAAGACCAGCCAAAGCATGGGCCAGTGCCGAACAGGGATGCTGATTTGGACTTACCATACCAATACGCAGACACGTAGTGTGCTGCATCTAGAACGCCGCGGTGTACCGCATCTTGCATTTGGGATGTTTTAACAACTGAGTCAACGGACAGAACTTCGATGGTCAGTGAGCCGCCGGACATCTCATTCACGCGTGCAGCAAAGGATTGTGCATTCTCAAGGAAGATGCCGCCACCCCACGCAGCTTGCATCTTGATGGTTTTTCCGTGACCGTCTGCGATTGCCGGTGTTGCAAGTGCAGCAGCGCCAACTACGGCCGAGCCGCGCAGGAACTTCCTGCGGTTGATAGAATTTTTCATATAATTTCCTCCCAAGGAATTTGGTGCTGAACCGCCAAAGCGGGTTTACACTCTATTTTTCAGGCACGAACGAATGCCGCGTTTCTCAGTCATATGTCGAGTCTGCGAACGCATCTTCCTACCCCACGAGCATCCTTGACTGAAAGTCTTTAATTAACAAGCTATTCTTGTTGGCAGGGCACTAACTGAAGTTATATTTTTCGGATCAAAAATAACTTGCTATGAGGTCAAAATTTTTTGAGGTGAACTGAAATCCTGAGGCGAAAAATTGCATTAAACCTCTGAAGTTAAAGATACATATACATTAATATTAACTGACTTGAACACCGTTGGGCGCGCAGTATCAATAAGTGATGCTCCCGCTATTTCCCAAAACAAAAGTGGTAAAAAAATTAACCAAATTTTTTTTGGATCCCGTTTTTGGCTTTGCTGCACAAATCCTATGCAAAATTCACGTGATGAATCCAGCATGATAGCTGGGAGTAACGAGTGGTTGGTCCCCTTAAAGATACAATACGACATAATGGTCGTCATACAATGACAGTTTGAAGCGTCGTGGCTCACTGTCAATTTGGTTTGATCCTGAGATGGTTTGCGTACCGCCACCGAACGGCAAGCGTGGTCAACAACAGGACTTTAGTGACGCTGCTATCTAAGCCATCTCACTTTGAAAAAGTAGTTCGGGCTACGATTGCGACATACTACAGGCTTTGTGCAAAGCCTACTGCAACTCATCGGGCTGCATTGGACACTACCAGTCTTAAGCACACTTTGCCGTCGTCAATGAACGTTGAACATAAGCCCACCGCATCGCTGTGGAACTGATACACTGAACCTCTTGATTGAGAGCACAGGCACCAAAGCAGAGGGCGAAGTTGAGTGGAACGCTCGCAGACATGACGGCTCGAAACGACGTATCTGGCGCAAGATACACATACGCATTTCTGCCAGAAGCGCTCACGCGGTGATCCCACCACGCAAAAATGCAAAACCTTTGAAAATCCCTCTCGCGCATGCTGGCATGCACTGCCAGGAAGTGGACGAGCACCGGAGCCATAGCTCGTAACAACGCGGTCAGCGCAAAACAATATCTGGGCCGCACTGTGTAGCGGCGCTGAAGCGGATACCACCGACGAAGCCGCGTCGGAACCAAAATTCACTGCCTGAAACTAATGCGACAATCGCTCATGGCACGGGACTTCGACAGACAGTTTGCAGAAATCCAAATCCGTATCGCCGTGCTCAAACGCTATACTGCGCTTGGCATACCTTTCACTGAGACCATAGCCTTAATTCGTCTGGGGTCAGGAAGAGAACGTCCTACACCCGATTTTTGTAACAAAACCTTCACATGGGCTAATCCCACGAATAATTACGACAGGCGGGAACCTGTAAAGACTAATGCGATTTTTAAAATTCTCTCCCAGTTCGGAAAAATATAAAATCACGGTGACCCACGAAGCGATTGCGTCAAAGACTGTGCCATATTGCGTATCCTAACACCCACTTCGTTGGTACGACTAATAGACAATCGCGACGACAAGGCAGAAACCGAAATGGCGCAAACTGCATCTTCAGATCGTGACAGCACAACGGCCGCCACACAGCGCAAACCAGCTGCATATTCTTCATCATCAATGGCATAACTGACATTTCGGATGTGGTAGATTTCGGCCATCAGAGTCTCAAGGCTTCGATGCGAATTTCGAGTCATCGGGTGGAACCCTGCACGCTCTGCAAACCTTTCTATTTGGATATCGGACCATGTTGCCAAAATGGCTTTACCCATACCCGAACAAAAGGCCGGGACCCGCCCACCCGTGGGCGAAATCGCACGGACAATTTCACGACTTTCCACTTGAGAAATTGTGATAATTTGTTCTCCATCTAGGATACCAAGATTTGCGGTTTCCCGCGTCTCGTCACGCAGTTTTCTCAAGTACGGCAGAGACGGTGTGACAAAGTTATATTTTTGCACATAGGCCGCCCCCACAGAGTAAGCCTCTCGGCCAATATGCCAGAGCCTGCGCTCTGGATCGAAATAGGCAAAGTTCTCGATCTCAAGCGTGGTGAGAAGACGGTGCGTGGTCGAGACAGCAAGCCCAGCACCCATTGCAAGGTCACTCAAACGTTGTCCGTCATCAGAGGCTGAAAGGGCCCTAAGCAAGGTCATAGCCCGCTGAACAGATTGGACGTAGCCAACTTTTGATTTCACCGGCATTTTCCGCATCGTGAAAAAATATTTCCAGAAAACTAACATAGCACCCCATATCGGTCTAGGGCTTTGTAAAAATTTGGAGTCCAATATGTCATATGTCAAACGATCCGAACTAGAAGTGTCTGCTGATCTGGCAGCTCTTGTCGAAAATGAAATTCTGCTCGGTATTGATGCCGACACATTCTGGAACGGCTATTCCGATCTACTCAAGGATCTCGCGCCAGTAAACCGAGACTTGTTAGCGAAACGTGTTGACCTCCAGTCGCAAATCGACCGCTGGTATAAGGCACAAAGCGGTAAAGCTTTTGACGTAGCCGACGCCAACACTTTCCTAAGCAAAATTGGCTATCTTCAGCCCGCACCTGCAGCGTTTGCGATCAAAGTTGAAAACGTGGACCCCGAGATCGCAAGCGTTGCAGGTCCGCAGTTGGTTGTACCCGTCATGAACGCACGGTTTGCACTAAATGCAGCTAATGCACGATGGGGGTCACTCTATGATGCGCTCTACGGCACTGACGCAATAGAAGCAAAACATGCAGGCGAGCACTATGATGCAACACGTGGCGCGCAGGTAGTAGGGTGGGCGCGCGCCCATTTGGATAAGATTGCCCCGCTGGCAAACGGCTCTTGGACAGATGTTATGGCGCTTGAAGCGGGAGAAACGCTGACGATCAATGCTGGCGGCGAAGCGACGAAATTGGCCGATGAAAAACAATATGCAGGCTTCCGTTCGAATGGCGATGTCATGCTACGCATCAACGGTTTACTAATTGAGATTAAGATTGATCATGAGAGCGCGATTGGTGCGTCCGATCCGGCTGGCATATCAGACATTATCCTGGAAAGTGCATTGACCGCCATTCAGGACTGCGAAGACTCTGTTGCCGCTGTAGATGCTGAAGACAAATGCATTGTCTACGCGAACTGGCTGGGCCTGATGAAAGGCACGCTAACAGAGAGTTTTAATAAAGGTGGAAAAGTTGTAACCCGTCGCTTGAACGACGATGTAACCTACTCGACCCCGAACGGTGACATTGTCATCCATCCCGGCCGTGCGCTTATGTTGGTGCGCAACGTCGGTCACCTCATGACCAACGATGCGGTTATGATGGACGGTAAAGAGACACCCGAAGGCATCATGGATGCGGTGATCACCGTAGCTTGCGCGATGCATGACCTGGCCAAAACAGAGGGTCTGCGCAATTCGCGCGCCGGTTCAGTCTATGTGGTAAAGCCAAAGATGCATGGCCCCGACGAAGTCGCGTTTGCCAACACACTTTACTCACGGGTTGAGGATTTGCTCGGCCTGCCGCGCAACACTGTTAAGCTCGGCATCATGGACGAAGAGCGACGCACCTCGGCGAACCTTGCAGCTTGTATTCACGCAGTTAAAACACGCTGCGTGTTCATTAACACGGGTTTCCTCGATCGTACGGGTGATGAAATCCACACAATGATGCAGGCTGGCCCTGTTATCCCACGCGACAAAATGGCGGCCAGCCCATGGCTCGGCGCGTATGAGAACGGAAACGTGGATACAGGCTTGGCTGCTGGACTAACAGGTCAAGCACAGATCGGCAAAGGCATGTGGGCACGTCCTGACGACATGGCTGATATGCTTAAAGCAAAGATCGCTCACCCCAAGGCTGGCGCGAACACTGCGTGGGTTCCCTCGCCCACCGCTGCAACCCTGCACGCGACACATTATCACCAGGTAAATGTGTCTGAAGTTCAGAATGATCTGCGGTCGCGTGACTATGCTTCACAGAACGAATTGCTCACCCCGCCTGTTATGATTGGCCACAATATCTCTGACGAGTATGTGGCCCGCGAGTTAGATAACGCCTGCCAATCCATTCTAGGTTATGTGGTGCGTTGGGTTGATCAGGGTATTGGCTGTTCAAAAGTACCAGACATCGACGATGTCGCGCTGATGGAGGACCGCGCAACTCTGCGGATTTCGTCCCAATACCTCGCCAACTGGCTCGAGCATGGCATCTGCACTATTGATCAAGTCGAAGCCTCCTTCCGCCGCATGGCACCTAAAGTTGACGCACAAAACACGGGCGATGCGGCTTACAAACCAATGGCACCATCGTTTGATGGTGAGGCTTTCAACGCCGCGCGTTCTTTGGTGTTCGAAGGGATTTCGCAGCCATCAGGTTACACAGAACCGCTCCTTTACAAGGCACGCTTGCGTGTCAAACAAGCGGTAAAGTAATAGAATAAAGGACTAAATGTCATGCAAATCATCAAACGACTGGACATTAATGACGCGCGCATCCTGCTTGAGGGTGCGAGGTCCAAAGCGCGCGAAATTAACGTACCCATGTGCATCGCTATAACTGACGAAGGAGGTAATCTAGTTGCTTTTGAACGCATGGATGGGGGCAAGGTGACATCAATCACTATCGCAATCGACAAAAGCTTTACCGCGTCGGCAGCGAAAAAGGCTACTCATGATTATGGTTCGATCAGCCAACCAGGTGGCCCGACATATGGAATAGACTCCGCAATTGGGGGCCGTCTGATGGTCGTCGGTGGCGGTTTACCTGTTATCGTGGATGGCGATGTCGTTGGCGGAATTGGCGTATCATCCGGCACACCTGCGCAGGATCTTGAAGTCGCACAGACGGGGATTAGTCACTTCCTCGATACCCTCAAACGTCAACCCCTCTGACGGCTAAGTAGAGCGGTCATAGTTATCATAAAGCTACGGGAAAAACCAAGAAACGGGCACTCTAAAATGCCGCTTGCAACATAAAAAACAAGCCGCATAATCAATAACACAAAGGATTGAAAGCCCGAATGCTCAAACAGCTCGGGTGTCTCATTTTACATAATGATAGGCACGCAACTTTAAAGTGCCAAAAGAAAGAGAGAGCCATGTCTTTGCCCGCGCTGGACGCAAGCACGGTGATAGAGCCAATCCGCCAGCTGTATGCTGCGGGGGGCAAGGGCGTGCTCTGTGTGACCACCCATGTTGACGGCCCGTCTTATCGCCCGCTCGGCGCGATGATGGCCGTGCTCGCAAACGGGCGGCGTATTGGCACGCTCTCCTCGGGCTGTGTCGAGGCCGATATCGCGCTCCACGCGGCCAAAGCGCTGGAAAACGGCGCGCCCTATCGGGTCCGCTACGGGAAAGGCTCGCCTTTTGCCGATATCGTGCTGCCCTGTGGCGGCGGGCTTGAAATATTGCTGCTGCCGCAACCTGATGTGAGCGTGCTAGACGCACTCTTAAGCCATCACGCCGCGCGTCAAACCTGTGTTTTGGAAGTGGATCAACGCAGTGGCATACTCTGCGCTGTGGCAGAGGGGGAAACAGAATTGACGGGCGATATCTTCAGCGTCAAAATCAAACCTGAGATTTGCTTTTTTATCTTTGGCAAAGGCCCCGAAACCGCAACATTTGCAGGGCTTGCTCAAGCGGCGGGCTATGCCAATCTTGTGCTCTCCCCCGATACAGAAACGCTTGAGGCCGTGGCGCGAGCGGGCTGCGCCACGCAGCACCTGACCCACGCACACTGCCCTAAAGACCTGCCAATTGATGCGCACAGCGCTGTTGTGCTGTTTTTTCATGACCATGAATGGGAGCCGCCCATTCTGGCCCAGGCCCTGACGACAGAGGCCTTTTATATTGGCGCTCAAGGCAGCATCCGCGCCGCCGAAATGCGGCGCATGGAGCTTGTGAGACTCGGAACCAAGGGAACCGCACTGGCGCGCCTCCACGGTCCCATCGGCCTTGTCCCCTCCGCCCGCGATGCCCGTATACTCGCAGTCAGCGTTCTTGCCGAAGTGCTGAGTATGTGAGCCGTTGGTGAGCAAGCAATAAAAAAAAGAGGCCCTGCAAAACGGGCAGAGCCTCTTTTCAATAGTTCTGAGGCCACTACGCAGCCGCAGTTACGGCTCTTTGCGTCATGACTTTGACCAGATGCGCACGATACTCTGAAGAGCCGTGTAAATCTGAGATCATATCATCTGCCCCAAGAGCTAGTCCTCCGAGTGCGGCGGCAGAGAATTCAGCTGATAAAGCAGCTTCGGCCTCTTTCCAGCGGAAAACGCCTTTGTTTGACGCCCCTGTCACTGCCACACGCACGCCATCAGTCGTTTTGGCAACAAAAACCCCAACCATTGCAAACCTTGAGGCTGGTTGAACAAATTTTTGATAATTTGCCTTCTCAGGGATGGGAAATTTTACGGCAGTTACAATTTCGCCTTCGTCCAAAGCCGTTTCAAACATTCCCTGGAAAAAGTCATCTGCCGAAATTTCGCGCGTATTTGTCACAATCGTTGCACCAGCCCCCAAGGCGGCCGCAGGGTAGCAAGCCGCCGGATCGTTGTTTGCGATCGAGCCTCCAATTGTGCCACGGTTCCGCACGGCAGGGTCGCCAATATGCGCGGCCAGATCCGACAGGGCCTTGAAGGTTCCGTCTGAGGCCACGTCGGCATGACAGGTTGCGCCGCCAATGGTGAGAACACCGTCAGAAGAGCACAGGCCCTTCAGTTCGGTAATCTCGCTGAGCGAAACCAGCTTGGAAGGGCTTGCAAGCCGCGCCTTAAGTGTCGGAATCAGCGTTTGCCCGCCGCTCAAAGCCTGCGCGTCCTCAGTAAGCGCTGCGACAGCCTCCGCAAGTGTTTTAGGGCGCTCTATGTCAAATGCATACATTTGCTTTTTCCTCTCAAGCGTTTTGCATAGCCATCCACACCCGGTGAGGTGTAACAGGCATATCAATATGGGTTACGTTTTTGCCACCAGATTGCATGGCATCAATCACCGCGTTGATGACTGTGGGCGGGGAGCCGATTGCGCCAGCTTCACCACAGCCCTTTACACCCAAAGGATTGTGGGTGCAGGGCGTACCCTGACTGTGATCTACCTTGAAAAATGGTAGGTCGTCCGCGCGCGGCATTGTGTAATCCATATAGGACGCACTTAACAGCTGACCGTCTTCATCATAGGTAGTGTTTTCCAGCAGCGCTTGGCCAATACCTTGTCCAAGCCCACCATGGACTTGCCCTGTCACAATCATCGGATTGATCACATTGCCAAAGTCGTCAACTGCGGCAAAACGGTCAACACGAACTTTGCCTGTTTCTGGGTCAAGCTCGACTTCACAGCAATAGGCCCCGGAGGGGTATGTGAAGTTGGCAGGGTCATAAAACGCAGTTTCCTCCAGACCGGGTTCAATTTGTTCAAGAGGGAAGTCATGAGGAATATAGGCTTTTAAGGCGACTTCTCCGAACGGCACCGACTTATTGGTTCCGATGGCAGAAAAGACTCCATCCTCAAAGCTGATGTCCTTATCGGTGACTTCTAGCATATGAGCCGCAATCTTTTTGGCCTTTGTGATGACTTTTTCAGTGGCGCGCACAACCGCCGATCCACAAACCGCAAGAGAACGCGACCCATATGTGCCCATTCCAAACGGAATTTTGGAGGTGTCGCCGTGTACGATATCAATGCTCGCGGCATCAATACCCAGCATATCGGCAACCACTTGGGGAAAGGCTGTTTCGTGGCCTTGCCCGTGACTATGAGCTCCAACCATGACGGAGATATTGCCTGTCGCGTTGACCCGCACAGTCGCTGCATCATAAAGGCCAACGCGTGATCCAAGGACACCCACAAGATTTGAAGGCGCAATGCCACAAGCCTCGATATAGGCATTTACACCCAATCCACGCAAAAGCCCTTTGGCCTCAGACGCTTTGCGACGGTCTGCGAACCCCGCAAGATCGCCAACCGCTTCCATTTTGTCCATCAACGCGTCGTAATTGCCGCTGTCATACTCAAGACCTGCTGCTGAAGCATATGGGTATTGGTCTGGTTTTATAAAGTTTTTACGGCGCAAAGCGATCGGATCCATGCCCATTTCACGGGCAGCCATATCAATCACTCGCTCTAGAGAATAAGTGGCCTCGGGGCGGCCAGCACCTCGGTATGCATCCACCGGTGCCGTATTGGTAAACACGGCTTTCACGTTTACATAAACGTTAGGCACTGTGTAGTTACCGGCCATGAGCGTGCCATGCAAAAACGTTGGCGTGGCTGTCGAAAAGTTCGACAAATAAGCGCCCACATTGGCCAAAGTCTCTGTGCGGAACGCCAGAAAATTACCGTCCTTATCAAGCGCAAGTTCAATTGTCGTTACATGGTCCCTCCCATGCGCATCAGTAAGGAAGGCTTCCGTCCGGTCTGCCGTCCAAGTTACGGGGCGATTCAGTTTTTTCGCCGCTGCCAAGACCAGGGCTTCCTCACCATAGTGATATATTTTTGAGCCAAAGCCACCACCAACATCGGGCGCAATCACGGTGAGCTTGTTTTCGGGAATGCCCAAAACAAACGCCGAAATAAGCAGGCGGGTTAGATGTGGGTTTTGGCTGGTGGTGTGTAGGATATACTCATCATTGCCCCGGTGATATTCGGCGCGCGAACTGCGTGGCTCCATTGCGTTTGGCACCAGACGGTTATTCACCAATTCAAGTCGCGTAACATGATGCGCGCTCTTGATTGCGGCATCAGTTGCCGCACGGTTGTCTTCGATCCAACCCCAGTCAAAGCATTGGTTGGTGCCGATTTCGTCATGCACAAGGCTATTGGCGCTTAAAGCATCTTTCATGTTTACGACAGCAGGGAGCTCTTCAATATCCGCCTCGATAGCTTCAATTGCGTCCATCGCCTGCTCTTTGGTTTCGGCAATAACGGCGGCATAAGCATCGCCCACGTGGCGCACTTTACCGTGGGCCAGAACGGGGCGCTTTGGCTCGTGCATTGGTGTGCCATCTCGCGAGTTGATGAGCCAACCGGCAGGGTTTCCACCAACTTCTGTGAAGTCATCACCTGTAAAAATTGCGAGAACACCAGGCATGGTGGACGCATGGCTGATGTCAATGTTTTTAATAACGCCATTTGCCACATTCGAACGGGCAAACATGGCCACTGCTTCACCAGAAGCCTGAATATCATCCGTGTAACGTCCCGCGCCAGTCAAGAACCGAACGTCTTCTCGACGCACTGTTGCTGCGCCAATTCCATCATCTTTGGGCATAATATATCCCCCCTCTAAAGTTGTTATTCGGCTGCGATGCTGGAAACGTCTTGTCCAGACGCCGCAAGCACCGCTTTGACGATATTGTGATAGCCTGTGCAGCGGCAGATATTGCCCTCCAGATACGCCCGCACTTCTGCTTCACTGGGCTTCGGATTTTCCTTCAACAGGGCCGCCGTTGTCATCACCATCCCCGGTGTGCAAAAGCCACATTGCAGCCCGTGGTGGTCTTGAAACGCTTGCTGAATAACATTGAGCGACCCGTCTTCATTGGCCTGCCCCTCAATTGTTGACACATCCGCGCCGTCGGCTTCTGCAGCAAACATTGTGCAGGACTTAATAGCCCGACCGTTTACATGGACCAAGCAAGCACCACATTGTGAAGTGTCACAGCCAATGTGTGTTCCGGTCAGCCTCAGATCTTCGCGCAAAAAAGCGGAGAGCAGGGTATTGCCCCCGACATCACGAGAAACAGACACCCCATTCACGCTCATTGTTACTTTCGTCATCACATTCCTCCCATCAAATCTTTTTATAAAATTATCTCAGCCTCTTAGCCGTTTGAACCAGCCTTTTTTCTTGGTATCTCCAACACTATGATCACTCTCACTATCCCCAGCCTCCGTGTCGTCAGACGGGTCGGGCTCGCCAACGGCGCTTGAGAAATTTTCAAAAAATTGATCCGCCATCTTCTTGGCAAAACCGTCAATAATACGGCTGCCCAATTGTGCCAGTTTCCCCCCGACTTTGGCTTCTACATCATAGTGTAAAACTGTTGTTTCATCGACAAGTTCAAGGCGCACATCTGCGCTGCCCTTGGCAAAGCCTGCTGCGCCGCCCTTGCCTTCGCCCGTAAGCGTCAAGCTTTTGAGTTTGATCATGTCACTTAGCACCACACTGCCCTTGAATGTGGCTTTGACGGGGCCAACCTTTTGAACAACTGTGGCCTCATATCCGTCTTCGGCAGATCCACTTATCTCAGTGCATCCTGGCACAGATGCTTTCAATACATCTGGGTCAAGCAGTGCAGTCCAAACGGTATCGATATCAGCCATAATAACCTGACGGCCGTTTAACTTCATTATGCATCCTCTTATTCAGGTATTAAGGTTAGGCAGACCAGCTGTATGTGTCAAATACAACCGGACCTTACTATCGATTATGGCTATGGGTGAACTTGTGTCATGGCTTAATTGACGAATGTGCCAAGGAGTGATCTGGTGAATTAGGTAACGCGCTGAGATTTATCAAATCAAAACATAACTCTGAAAATGGTTTCAACAACCCGCCTCACTGGACAACTGCAGTATGACACACATTGTATAGTAGACGACCAGTTTGGAGTTTATCGTCGAGAGGGCAACAAGCTGCCCAGAAAGTACACAGCTGCTCGACCCTCGTCATTAGATTAATAGCTTCGGGTGTGACGACAAACAAAGACACGTTGTCGCCTGCGGGCGCGTGCGTGCCATGACCAATCGCTGGAAACAAGCAGATGTAACGCTAGATTCGAAGATATGACGCCAAATTGTCTCGCTGAATGTCTCGCTGAAAAACAGAGAGCTCAGAAATAATAGCGCTAAGCCCCTGATTTAATGGCGATCCCGGAAGGACTCGAACCCTCAACCTGCTGATTAGAAGTCAGCTGCTCTATCCAGTTGAGCTACAGGACCGCATGGGCCCGTATTGCGCAAAGCGCAGGCCAAAGGCAAGGCCTCAGGCGGCTTCCGCCGTGAGTCGGGCCAAGAATTTCTGCTCAGGGCTGAAAAATTCACGTAAAATCGCCCCTTCATGCTGCTTTAGAACAGGCCGAGCAGTCTCTCCATAGCCCGCTCCACCCCCGCAGTTCAAAATCAAAATCTCCATCACTTCCCGCCGTGCCTCTTCTTCAAGGCTGTTAAGTCCAATCTCTCCAGGGAAAAAGCTCTCACTCTCGCATCCACTCGAGAACACGATTTCATGCTTGTCAAAGAGGATGTGATGATACGTAATTTCCCCCAAGGGTTCGCGTACGATCGTCTGTCCGTTGAGCAGGAATTGTGCAGCACAAAGCACTTCTTGCTGCCCCGTGATGATCTCAACCACGGGGTCATTTAGCAAAATACGGTGATTTGGGGAGACCAACACATCCCTTTGGGGCACACCTGATCCCAAGCAATTCTTGCGCAAACGCACAGGCTGAAAGGCTTTGTCAGCAGGATCGTGAAGCCTGATATGGCGCTTTCCAGCCCAGCGAAGAGGTTGAAAACCACTGTCACGGGTCAAAACACGATCTCCCGCGCGCAGGAGATCTACGGGCCGCGCGCCCTCAGGCGTCTCAATCAGCGTCCCAGCTGCAAAACACGGCGGCTCATCAAGCCCGTTGATCGTGATCGTAATTGTCGTATTGCCAGCCGCCGAGACGACTGTGAAAACCTCCGTCAGCGTATCACCCGTATTGAGCGCCTGAAGCGTTCCATTAGCGTTGGTCGCCGTATAGGTCCAGACACCGTTTGTATCGATCGTGAGCGCACTTCCATAGAGGCCAGTGATGGTTTGCGCCGTCCATTGGCCCGCGTCCGAACCAAAAAGGTAGTCCGCATCCCCAGTCGAGGTCAGCAGTCCACTGCCTGAAACACTCGTGTCCTCCGTGACACTGCCGGTGCCTGCCAACGGGATACCCACTTAAAATCCCTCCGCTAGCGACGTATCAGCATCGACAAAATAGGCTTTCACACGCTGCTTGCGGTTGTTCGCATCCCCCCGCACGATCTTGCGCACCTGCCCATCGGGCCCCAAACGCGCAAAGAAAAACGGGCCGTCAGGCGGCTGCCGCGCGATGTGACGCGCAATCAGTGTTCCGTGATTGAAAGGCGCAAGAATATCAAGAAACCAAAGGTTTTTTCCACTCGTCCATTCAGATGCTTGCGGCGGCTTACGATCAAACACCATCCGCTCACTGACTTCGTCTGACAAGCGCGCCCAAATCAGCGCCGCACAAATTTGTCCCGCATCATTCTTAAAAAAAACGCACACAGTCATTGTTGATTGCGGGAATAAAGAGCTCTGCCAATGCACCGCCCTGATAGCTGCGGTGAAGCGGGCAAAAGGACGCCAAAAAGCTCAGCCACCCAAGCGCGCTGATCTGCTTTTCCATAGCTTCATATTGACACTCGCCCAGCTGCCTTGCTGGAAAGATCGCTCGATTTGACTGCCCATATCACCAATTTTCTTGGTTTTTATGAGTAAATCATACCTATTGAACGGGGTTTTCGAAACAAAAAGCGCCCTAAAGGGCTCAGTGCGTCCAAACTGTGCGGCGGTGTGTGGCAAAATTCTCGCCATAGCCACCCGCGCGAATATTGGCTTTTCGTGTCTTAGGCTCGGACACAACCGCTTCAATGCCGTTCTCTTGAGCATACTCAAGCGCTGCTTCTTTGCTGTCAAAGCGCAGCTTTACTTGCGATTGCGTATCGTTTGAGGACGTCCAGCCCATCAAAGGGTCTACTTCGCGGCGCGACGCAGGCGCAAATTCAAGCACCCAGCGCTTTGATTTTGCACTGCCAGATTGCATTGCGTTACGGGCGGGTTTGTAGATACGTGCACGCATGAGGCCAGCTCCTTTGACTTGCGCCCGTTTATCAAGGATTTGCCGCCGTCCCGCAAGATACAAAAGCAAGCAACCTTATGCTTTCTCCGCCAACGACAGCTGAGAAAGCCCCTCACTTGGCCTTGCAATTTGCCCTCGATCCATCAAGTTAGAAGACTGCACCAATCGCGAGCGCCCAGAATGCCCCACGTCCATACAGATGCCTCTCCCGCCCTGACAAACGCCCCCTCAGGTGATGTGCGCAGCCGTGAAAAGCTCGAAGGTGGAAAGCGTTTCGTAATGCACACCCCGTTTACCGCAGCAGGTGATCAGCCCCGCGCTATCGCGGAGCTGAGTGAAGGCATCAAGGACGGCGAGCGCAACCAAGTTCTGCTTGGCGCAACCGGGACTGGCAAGACATTCACAATGGCCAAAGTCATTGAAGAAACTCAACGCCCAGCGATCATCCTTGCCCCAAACAAAACCCTCGCAGCGCAGCTATATGGCGAAATGAAAGGCTTCTTCCCCGACAACGCAGTCGAATATTTCGTCAGCTTTTATGACTATTACCAGCCCGAAGCCTATGTCGCCCGCTCTGACACGTTCATCGAGAAAGAAAGTCAGATCAACGAACAGATCGACCGCATGCGCCACTCGGCCACGCGCGCTTTGCTTGAGCGCGACGATGTCATCATCGTGGCATCTGTCTCCTGCATATACGGGATTGGTTCTGTCGAAACCTACGGCGCAATGACACAAGACCTTGTCGTCGGCGAAAGCTATGACCAGCGCTCTGTCATGGCCGACCTCGTGGCGCAGCAATACAAGCGCAACGATGCTGGCTTTCAGCGTGGCTCCTTCCGTGTGCGCGGCGACAGCCTCGAGATATGGCCCGCTCACCTTGATGATCGCGCATGGAAACTCAGCTTCTTTGGCGAAGAGCTCGAGAGCATCCAAGAAATCGATCCGCTCACAGGCGAAAAAGCCGGCAGCATGGACAAAGTCCGCGTTTACGCGAATTCACACTACGTGACGCCCAAGCCAACGCTCCTTCAAGCCATCCAGCAAATCAAAAAAGAGCTGCGCGTGCGGCTGGATCAATTCACGAACGAAGGCAAGCTCCTCGAAGCGCAGCGCCTTGAGCAGCGGACCAATTTTGACCTTGAGATGATAGAGGCCCAAGGCTTCTGCAACGGGATCGAAAACTACTCGCGCTATCTTACGGGTCGCCTGACAGGTGAGCCGCCCCCCACTCTTTTCGAGTTTATCCCAGACAATGCAATCGTCTTTGCTGACGAAAGCCACGTTTCTGTACCCCAAATTGGCGGCATGTATAAGGGCGACTACCGCCGCAAGTTCACGCTTTCTGAGCATGGCTTCCGCCTGCCGTCTTGCATGGACAACCGCCCATTGAAGTTTGAGGAGTGGGACGCGATGCGCTCCCAATCCGTCTTTGTTTCGGCAACTCCGTCAAAATGGGAGCTTGAGCAGTCAGGCGGGGTCTTTGCCGAGCAAGTGATCCGCCCCACAGGGCTTTTGGACCCGATGATCGAGATACGCCCTGTTGAAACACAGGTGGACGACCTGCTGGATGAAGTAAAACGTGTGGCCGCCGCTGGCTACCGCGTGCTCTGCACCACCCTCACCAAGCGCATGGCTGAGGACTTGACCGAATACATGCATGAGCAAGGTGTGCGTGTGCGCTACATGCACTCTGAAATCGACACTCTCGAACGGATCGAAATCCTACGTGATCTGCGACTTGGCGCGTTCGATGTACTGATCGGGATCAACCTTCTCCGCGAGGGCCTCGATATTCCCGAATGCGGCCTTGTTGCCATTCTGGACGCCGACAAAGAGGGTTTTTTGCGCTCCGAAACGTCGCTCATCCAGACAATCGGTCGCGCCGCGCGCAACGCCGAGGGCCGCGTGATCATGTATGCCGACAAAATCACCGGCTCCATGGAGCGTGCCATGGGCGAGACAGACCGTCGCCGCGAAAAGCAGATTGCCTATAATATTGAACATGGGATCACACCCGAAACTGTGAAGAAGAACGTCGATGACATCCTCTCTGGCCTCTACCAAGGCGATGTCGACATGAACCGCGTCACCGCACAGATTGACACTGCCCTGCAAGGTAGCAACCTCAAAGCAATCCTCGACGGCCTGCGCACCGACATGCGCAAAGCCGCGGAAAATCTGGAGTTCGAAGAAGCCGCAAGGCTGCGCGACGAGGTGAAACGGCTCGAAGCCGTCGATTTGGCCGTCCACGATGACCCCTTGGCGCGCCAATCCGCCATCGAGGCCGCTGGCGCCGAAGCCACCAAAGCACGCGGCCGCTCAACGGCTGGCAAGCCAGGGCAACGGGGTGGAAATGTGAAACGTAGGGGGCGGTAGATGCGCACTGCAATCATGCTAGGCGCAGCCGTAGGGCCCAATGGATTGGCTTCGCCCACACTTGAGCGGCGCGCCAAACATGCCGCAGCGCTGTATCTGGATGTTCAGGTAGATCGAATTTTATTGACTGGTGGAATAGGCCAAAACCCACCTAGCGAAGCACATGTTGCCGCGCAGATATGCTACTCATGTGGGATCAATCCTTCAAACGTGCTATTGGAGGAAAACGCTTAAACAACTTTAGAAAATTTTGTCTGCGCATTAGACCAGCACCCCAGCATTCAATGGGATCAGCTCATAATCGTCACAGATAAATATCACGCTTTACGCGCCAGCATGACAGCGCGCGCTCTCCGTTTAAATTACAAAACAGACTGCCCTCCCCTTAAGGGCTCCAATCGCCGCAAGATTATCAAATCCTATCTACGCGAAATACCAGCGATCTTATTTTATGCGGTAAAACATCCACCAAAGTCTGAATCTGCGGGGACAAACGCCGCATTCAAATTGTTCGCATATGTATCCGAACCAGGTGTTCCGTCCTGACTTGACAAGACACCAAGCCCTGCTGCGAATTTTGGCGGCATCAAAAGCACACCATCTGTAACTACTTTATTCATGCGTTCCCTTTCTTCGTCCAATATTTATGGTCGAACACCATGTTTGAGCGACCGCTCACATGGCGAAAGGAACTATCAACGACTTATTAACACACACTCACTCGAGCGTGCGTTGTGCGAAGTTATAGTTTGATGAGATCGTACTTCGGCATTTCAGGCTTAGTAGTGGTAATTAGTTTTTGGTCAAAGCGGCCTTTACAAGTGCACCCGCTGCACCAAAATCAATTTGGCCCGTGTATTTGGATTTGAGGATACCCATGACTTTCCCCATGTCGCGAATGCTCTCGGCACCAGTATCAGCAATCGCTTGAGCAATCACAGCCTCGGTCTTCTCTGCGCTGAGTTGGCGAGGCAAAAACTCTTCAATGATCACAATCTCAGAAAGCTCGCGTTCTGAAAGATCAAGCCGGTTTCCTTCTTCATATACCCTAGCGCTCTCTTGGCGTTGCTTGACCATCTTTACTAAGATCGCAAGGACGTCCTCATCGCTTACTCTAGCATCATTACCATCACTTCTGGCAGCAATATCACGGTCCTTAATTGCAGCACTGATAAGGCGTAGCGTTGATAGTCGGTTACTATTTTTGTCTTTCATCGCTTGCTTTAGAGCAGCATTGATCTCGTCGCGCATCTGTTATTGGCCCTTGGCTTTGGTTGCATTGCAGCTAAATGACATTAACGAAATGCGAGGAGACTGACAACCGCTGCATGAGCCCTTGACCCTCGGTCCCACCAGACGTAGGACTACGCAAATTTACCAGACGGAGTGACTCACATGGCGCAGGCAACCCCCTCGCATCCAACCGCATGTCTAGCGCTTGCTGATGGAACAATTTTTTACGGCCACGGCTTTGGGGCAACAGGCCGATGCGTAGCAGAACTATGCTTCAACACTGCAATGACGGGTTATCAAGAGATAATGACGGACCCTTCATACGCTGGGCAGATCGTTACGTTCACCTTTCCTCACATCGGAAACACGGGAGTAAACGCCGAGGACGATGAAACAGAAGAGCCTGTTGCGGAAGGAATGATTGTAAAGTGGGATCCGACGTCGCCCAGCAGCTGGCGCTCCACTGAAACTCTGTCTAGCTGGCTTGCATCACGCAAGCGCATTGCAATCGGCGGCGTTGATACTCGGAGACTAACACGTGCGATCCGACAGCAGGGAGCACCGCACGTAGCGCTTGAGCACAGCGAAAGCGGAAATTTTGACACAGATGCTCTCGTTAAGGCTGCTCGTGATTTTGCAGGTTTGGAAGGCATGGACCTTGCAAAGCAGGTTACATGTTCACAATCCTACCGGTGGGACGAAATGCGCTGGGCTTGGCCTGAAGGCTACCAAACCCAAACCGAACCAAAGCATAAAGTCGTTGCGATTGACTACGGTGCAAAGCGCAACATTTTGCGGTGCCTCGCTTCCACTGGCTGCGAAGTGGTAGTGCTTCCAGCCGATGCGACTGCTCAAGACATTCTGGCCCACAATCCTGATGGCGTTTTCCTTTCAAATGGCCCTGGCGATCCTGCAGCGACAGGCGTCTACGCTGTTCCCATGATCAAGGAAATTCTTGAAACAACAGACCTACCAGTGTTCGGAATTTGTCTTGGCCACCAGATGCTTGCACTAGCTTTGGGTGGGAAAACGATAAAGATGAATCACGGTCATCATGGCGCAAACCACCCTGTAAAGGACTTAGAAACAGGCAAGGTCGAAATCACCTCGATGAACCACGGCTTTGCAGTAGATGCCCAATCTCTTCCCTCAGGCGTAAGACAAACTCATGTCTCATTGTTTGATGGTTCAAATTGTGGGATCGCTCTTGATGGAAGACCAGTCTACTCAGTTCAACACCATCCAGAAGCAAGCCCTGGTCCTCAAGACAGCTTTTATCTTTTTGAAAAGTTCGCAGATTACATGTCAAAGTCTTAACAGAGGTAGCTCACGTTAACCCACTGTTAAGACTTGATTAACATCAAGTTAACCAAGTTTGAATACTCTATGAACGTTAGTTTTGCGTTTTCAGAGTAATCAGTATGTACATCTCTAGACATCACGGATGTGAAGCCCCGTCGAGCTTTGGGCGTTTTCTAGTTTCGGCTGGATACATTTCCTCTCGAGAGCTTTTAGAGGCCCGCACCGAAAGCATGCGTCTTAATTGCTCGGTTATCAGCTCTCTTGAATCCACGGGTAGACTAAACAAAAACACACTTTCCCAAGCGAGTGCTCGTTTCTTAAAGCTTGGAATAGTCGATATCGTAAAGACACCCCCTGATCCAAGTCTAGCAACTCTATTTGACCCCGCTTTGCTTTTGCGTTTCGGGGTGCTGCCATGGCAAAAAGAAGCAGATAAAACTGTACTGCTCTGCGCAAACCACGAGAACTACAGCTCATTTCTCTCTCACGTCGATATCGATCCTAGTCAGTTTGAAATCGGCATCGCAAAGCATGACGCGATTTTCGAGTGGTTGATCCACTATCACAATGGAACCTTAGTCTCTCGGGCCTCCACGCGCGTATCCGAAAGCGAAAGCTGTCGAACATGGGAAGTGCACACGAGCCGGCGAAGGTTGGCGATGACACTGTTTGGAATATCGGCGCTCTTAATGTTGGTCGCGATATTCCCCCATGTCATCTTAGGGTTCTTTTCTATTTGGGCGATAGCAACCCTATTTATCTCAGCCATAATGCGCCTCTCAGCCTATGTCGCCGAAGTCTCTACCGAACCCGATGAAACACCGCCTCCGTGCCCTCAAGATCAACTGCCAACAATTTCGATACTAATCCCTTTATTTAAAGAGCGAGAAATAGTTTCAGATCTTCTGAAACGGCTGAGCACACTGAGCTATCCCAAGGCACTACTTGATATAAATCTGGTTGTAGAAGTAAACGATGCGCTCACTAAGTCTGCATTGGCAGACTACAAATTTCCACAATGGATGCAGGTCATTGAAGTTCCTGAAGGTGCGCCAAAGACGAAGCCACGAGCGATGAACTATGCTCTCGACTTCTGTAAGGGTGATGTTGTCGGCATTTGGGATGCAGAAGATTCACCAGCGCCCGACCAGCTAGAAGTGGTGGCAAGTCGCTTTCACGTAGCGGGAACAGATCTTGTCTGCTTACAGGGGGTATTGGACTACTATAACAGTAAACAAAACTGGCTGGCTCGGTGCTTCACAATTGAATACGCAGCTTGGTTTCGCTTGATTTTACCCGGGATGTCAAACCTTGGCCACGCAATACCGCTGGGTGGAACAACGCTATTTTTTAAGCGAGATGTTCTCGAAGCTTTAGGGGGCTGGGATGCTAACAATGTAACGGAAGATGCGGACCTAGGGTTCAGGCTTGCGCGGCACGGCTATCGCACAGATGTAATCCCAACGCGAACTGGGGAAGAGGCAAATTGTCGACTTTGGCCATGGGTTCGTCAACGTTCTCGTTGGCTCAAGGGGTACATGGTCACTTATCTTGTCCATATGAGAAAGCCATCAAAGCTGCTGAAACAGCTTGGTCCTTGGCGCTTTATTGGCTTTCAAGCACATTTCTTAACGGCATTGTCACAGTTCGTACTAGCCCCTGTATTGTGGAGTTTCTGGCTCGTTTTGTTTGGCCTTCCCCACCCTCTGGAAGCTTTCGTTTCTCACAATACTCTTGTTGTCTTAGGGCTCTCGTTTCTGGCTATGGAGCTAATTAACGCACTGGTAAACGCGACAGCTGTTTCAAAATCAGAGCTTCGGCACCTGTTCTTTTGGGTCCCAACCATGCATTTTTACTACCCACTAGGTGCACTCGCCGCATACAAGGCCTTGTTCGAGTTGTTTGTGAAGCCATTTTACTGGGACAAAACCCAGCATGGGCTTTCTGTCAAAAACGCACGCAGAGCAAAGTGTAACGATTCACCCGCTAGTTTTGGCGGCATCAAGTTTGAGTCGCGTAACAAAAGCTTTTGATATGTGGGCCTTCAGAGCTTCTCGTGCCTTCTCTTCATCGCGTGCTTCAATGGCTTTGACAATCATGTCATGTTCTTCAAGAGCCTTGGTGCTGCGTCCCTCTGCAGCGAGAGATGTTGTTGCCATAAGCGCCATAGATTGATGCACCAGATTGAGCTGTTGGACTAAAAACCTGTTGTGAGACGCTAAATGTATCTGCCTATGAAAACGACGATTGGCTTGTGCGAGCGCATTCGGGTCATCCAACAACAAACGGTCTTCTTCCATCATGTCGCGTAGTACTCGCATTTCTTCGTCCGTGGCGTGTCGGGCTGCCAGTTGAGCCGCCAAACCTTCAAGCTCCGCACGCACAGAATACAATTCGGCCATCTGGTTGTGGTCAAGAGAGGCAACAATCAGGCTACGCCCGTCACGGGTTAGCAAGGATTGCGTTTCTAGACGTTGCAATGCCTCACGGATTGGGGTGCGAGACACGCCAAAGCGTTCGGCCAGTTCGTTCTCGACCAACCTATCACCCGGACGGTACACCCCCCGATCAATCGCTTCCAAAATAAGACCGTATGCATCTTTTTGGTTCGGTTTTGGCTCTTTCATATCGCGTCCTTCTATCGTCAGTCTGGACTTACCTTGAAGTCACTAGGCTAACAACGCACCGCTTGCACATTAATTCAACCCTGCATAACACTACGTCGATGACACGCAAACTTTTCTCAAAAATAGATACTTGGGTCTTTGATCTTGATCAGACCCTGTACCCAGTCGAAATGGGGCTGTTTGATCAAATTGAGATTAAGATGACTAACTTCATCGTAAGAACACTCAAAGTATCGCAGATTGAAGCAAACGATTTGCGTGCAAAGTATTGGGGGAAATACGGAACGACACTCGCAGGATTAATGAAACATCACGCAGTGGAGCCAGAACCATATCTACGGGAGGTTCATGACATTTCGTTTGTTTCACTTGAGGCCGACCCTCTTTTAAGAGACCGCATTGCCAACCTTCCAGGACGCAAAATAGTGTATACCAACGGCAGCAAGCCATATGCTGAGAAAGTACTACAGGCCCGCGGACTAAATGCTTTGTTTGACGATATTTTTGGAATTGAACACGCAGACTATGCGCCAAAGCCAAATATAGAAGCGTATAGAATAGTTTTTCAAAAAGCCGGCTTAGTACCTGAAACATCTGCAATGTTTGAAGATGATTGCAGAAATCTTAAAATACCGCACTCGTTTGGTTTGCGTACTATTCACGTTGCACCAACTTCAAGCCCTGCTCCTCACATTATGCATCACACCGACGACATCTCAGCGTTCCTAGCAAAGCTGAGCTGAGATGTGTCCCACTGCGTCATTCTGCGCCTTTACCGCAGAAAAGCATCGCATAGATGTACTCCAACTATACCTTATGGAGTTCAGAATGACACAAGCCTCACAAATCGCCCACACTTGCACAATGACGGAGCGCCGCAATACACGCGTCATTCTCGCCATCACCTTTATCGCCTTGGTCACGTGGGGTTTAGCGATTGCCAAGTGGGGCCTACCAGCGCTGTTCTTACCTGCGGTTTGTCTTGTCCCGATACTGATGTTCTTGCTTGTGCTGATTTCACGCGGCTAGCGCACTTGGAAACCACCGCACCGCAAGCTATCGTAGGATAGGGTATAGGGAACGCTGAGATGTCGGTAAGTCAAACGGATGTGTGCGTCGCAGGAGGTGGCATAGCTGGGATGATCGCAGCTATTAGCTTCGCTTCGCTTGGATACAAAACCGTTTGTGTAGATCCGACCGCTCCCGTTACAAATAAGCTATGCCAAGATGCCGATATGCGCTCAACCGCATTTTTGCAGCCTGCGAGAAAGCTTCTCCTCGAAATAGGCCTATGGGAACACCTTCAGCCCTTTGCGTCACCATTGCAAATTATGCGAATTATTGACGCTGGGGGAGATAAGTCAGAACCACGCATAAGGTCTGAGTTCGACGCAAGCGATATCTCTGACCTACCATTTGGTTGGAATTTTCCAAACTGGCTGCTGCGGCGAGAATGCCTTATAAAAATTAGTGACCTAGAGAACATAACCTTTTTGACGGGCGTCGCAGTCGAAGGTGTTCTCACGCGACATGATTGCGCCAAAGTCGCACTATCTAATGGTGATAGCCTCGAAGCAAAGCTACTTATTGCTGCCGATGGGCGCAACTCAGCTGCAAGAAAGGCTGTCGGAATTGAGACAAAAACTGTTCGGTATGGTCAGCACGCGCTTGCATTCACCGTAACACATCCAATCCCACACAATAATGTTTCCACCGAGATTCACAGGTCAGGTGGCCCCTTCACTATGGTTCCATTGCCAGATCACGAAGGATCACCGGCCTCTGCAATCGTATGGATGGAGCGAAGTCCTGACGCTCTACGTCTTCAACAAATTTCAGTTAAAGACTTCGAGCAAGCGATGAATGAGCGCTCTTGCTTGTTGCTGGGGCCACTTTCACTGAACAGCCCAAGAACAGCTTGGCCCATTATCTCCCAATATGCCAAAGCGATGTCAGCCGAACGGACTGCTCTCGTAGCGGAAGCGGCCCATGTCGTCCCTCCGATCGGAGCACAAGGCCTAAACATGTCATTAAATGATATCAAATCGCTCTATGAGTTAGCCAAAGCCTCTCCCAGTGAGATCGGCGACAGTACGATGCTCACAAAATACCATAGCTCACGCCACCCCGACGTTCGCATGCGTTTTTTGGGAATTGATGCCCTGAACCGAGCATCGATGCTGTCTTCCAGACCGCTGCGCGATATCAGGGCACTAGGACTTAATCTAATTTACGGCTTTTCTCCACTGCGCAAATCCTTAATGAAAGTAGGCCTAGGCGCCAAAGACTAGAGAACCTTGTCTATGACCGTTTTCAGACGCGCTAACGTGCCGTCCACATCATATAGTTTGTCTAGGCCGAATAGGCCAAGACGGAAGGTCATAAAGCCTTCAGGCTCATCGCAAGCAAGAGGCACACCAGCTGCAATTTGCATGCCTTCCTCCGAAAACTTCTTACCATTCTGAATGTCCGGATCGTTGGTATAGCTTACAACAACCCCAGGCGCCCCAAATCCATCTGCGGCGACCGAATTAATGCCTTTCGCCTTTAACATCTCCCTAACGCCCTGCCCGAGAGCCCACTGTGCCTCTTCCAACTTGTCGAAGCCAAAATCACGTGTCTCAACCATTGTGTCACGGAAATTCACCAACGCATCCGTTGGCATCGTGGCATGATAGGCATGCCCGCCACCTTCATAGGCCTTCATGATTTCACGCCATTTTTTCAAATCAATTGCGAAGCTATCCGAAGTTGTCTTTTCAAGCCGTTCCACAGCTCTTTGCGACATCATCACAAGGCCTGCCGACGGGGCGGCTGACCAACCCTTCTGGGGCGCCGAAATTAGAACATCTACACCGGTCTTTTTCATATCGACCCACGCACAGCCAGATGCGATGCAATCAAGAATCATAAGTGCGCCGACATCGTGCGCGGCTTTGGCCATAGCGTTAATATAGTCATCGGGCAGTATAAGCCCCGCCGACGTTTCAACATGCGGCGCGAACACAACATCTGGTTTTGTATCTTGAATGGCAGCGACAACGTCTTCGATCGGAGCAGGTGCAAAGGGTGTTTGCGCGCCATTTCCAGTCTGACGGGCTTTATAGACACTTACCTCAGAAGCAAACTTGCCAGCGTCAAAGATTTGGCTCCAACGGTAGGAAAACCAACCATTACGGACGACAAGTGCATGCGCTGAAGCTCCGAATTGGCGTGCAACAGCCTCCATTGCAAATGTACCTCCGCCTGGGACCAGCGCAACGGCATCAGCAGCATAAACATCTTTAAGCATTGCCGAGATATCTGTCATGACACCTCTAAAGCGAGCGCTCATATGATTTAGCGAGCGGTCGGTAAAAACCACTGAAAATTCATCGAGTCCTTCAGGGTCAACTGTTTTGAGCAATGCCATATTGGCCTCCAATTTTGAAGCTTCTCAGCCTTCTTAGCAACAAGGCACCACCCCGACCAGCCTGTTCTGTGTCCTATAGCGGACCGTATCTATACTCTTCACTCAAAAGAACATTTGCTTCCACTTGGCCTGCGCCTGGAAGAGTCATAATACGGCGCCTTAACACTCGTTCAAAATCGGGTATATCACGTGCGACAACTTTGAGCCGATAATCGTAAAGCCCAAGAACATGCTCCACACTGACGACTTCAGGAATGGCTGAAACTGCTCGTTCAAAATCCTCGAGACTGACCCGCCCCTTAGTCGCAAGCTTCACCCCAAGAAACACCATAACGCCTAAGCCAAGTTTTTCACGATCAAGTCGCAACCGCCTCCCAACAATCGCACCGTTGTCCTTGAGGCGCTTGATGCGTCGCCAAACAGCTGGTTGAGACAACCCCAACTCTTCCCCGAGAGACTTGCTGCTCTTGCTTGCGTCACGAACCAAAGCGCGCAGAATTTTTCGATCTATCTCGTCTACCTCAATCATACTGGCAAAGCCTCATGAGACTTTATCCTAGCGACATGCATAAGCGCTTCGATATCCGCTATATGCGGGAGCGAAAGAATACGTGAGCGATAAACTTCCTGATAGTGCGTCATGTCTCGTGCGATCACCAAAAGGCGAACATCGACTCTCCCCAAGAACGTCTGAATTTCCAAAACTTCAGGAACCGTGCGCGCCTTCGCCAAAAACTCATCAAATGCTGTTGTTTGGGTCTTATCAAGCGTAATGCGCAGGCTGACCTCCACCGCAAAACCAAGCGCCTGCCAATCAACGACGATTTCTTGGCCAAGAATTACACCGCTACTTTCCAACTTTTCAAGCCGACGCCAGCAACTCGCTGTTGTTAAAGAACAGCGGTCAGCAAGTTCAGCGATCGACACATCGGGCGCTGCTTGAAATTGCCTTAGGATACGGCGATCCACATCATCAAGCATAAAAAATCCGTAAATTAAGAAATTAAAACATAAATATATTAAAAATAGACAATTTTCAATCGAATCTGGCAGCCCGATCAATTCGGGTGTAGGTAAGCTCGACCTAATATTTTCTAAGCACAAAAGGAACACACCATGCGCGTTTACTACGACCGCGATTGCGACATTAATCTCATCAAAGATATGAAAGTAGCCATCCTTGGTTACGGTTCACAAGGTCACGCCCATGCGCTGAACCTGCGTGACAGCGGCGCCAAAAACCTTGTTGTTGCCCTGCGCGAAGGCTCTGCCTCAGCAAAAAAAGCTGAAGGTGAAGGCCTCAAAGTTATGGGGATTGCTGAAGCTGCCGCTTGGTGTGACGTAATCATGTTCACAATGCCTGATGAGCTTCAGGCCGAAACTTACAAGAAATACGTCCACGACAACATCAAGCCAGGTGCGGCGATTGCCTTTGCTCACGGCCTCAATGTCCATTTCGGCCTGATTGAGCCGAAAGAAGGCGTAGACGTTATCATGATGGCACCTAAAGGCCCAGGCCACACTGTGCGTGGTGAATATACCAAAGGCGGCGGAGTTCCATGCCTTGTTGCCATTGACAACGACGCCTCAGGAAAAGCTCTCGAGATTGGCCTATCATATTGCTCCGCCATCGGCGGGGGCCGCTCAGGCATCATCGAAACGAACTTCCGTGAAGAATGCGAAACAGACCTGTTTGGTGAGCAGGCAGTTTTGTGCGGCGGTCTTGTAGAATTGATCCGTTGTGGTTTTGAAACACTTGTTGAAGCTGGCTATGCGCCTGAGATGGCCTACTTTGAATGCTTGCACGAAGTGAAACTGATCGTAGACTTGATCTATGAAGGTGGCATCGCCAACATGGACTACTCGATCTCAAACACTGCTGAATATGGTCAGTATGTCACTGGTCCGCGGATCCTGAAATACGACGAAACCAAAGCTCGCATGAAAGCTGTTCTAGAAGACATCCAGCAAGGTAAATTTGTTCGTGACTTCATGCTTGAAAATGCCGTTGGGCAGCCAACGATCAAAGCATCACGTCGTGCCAACGACGAGCACATGATCGAAGAAACAGGAGCGAAATTGCGCGGCATGATGCCCTGGATTTCGGCTGGGAAAATGGTCGATAAAGAAAAGAACTAAAGGGTGCAAATCCTACCATCGAAAAAGGCGCCCATTGCGGCGCCTTTTTTGCTCTAAACACTTAGACAGTGCGATGCGCATCCACCAAGAGCCGCGTGATCTGCCCGAAAAGGAAAAGAATGTCAGACAGCCCAAACATTACGGCCACCAGCTGGCTTTCAATTTTGCTTCTAGGCTTTGTTTGGGGTGGAACATTTTTAGTAATCGAGCTGGCGTTGCAAACAATGACACCCTTCTGGATTGCTGCGGCGCGCATCGCGTTCGCGACGCTCTTGACGCTTGTCGTTTGGAGCATTTTGGGTCGAAAGCTTTGGCTGAGCTCTTGTCAAGCATGGGGCTCCCTCATAATTGTCGGGATAGCCTCCTCTGCACTTCCCTTCATGTTACTAAGTTGGGGGTTACAATATGTAACCTCGGGCTTCGCAGGTGTTTCGATGGCTGCTGTCGCACTCCTGGTTCTTCCATTGTCCCATTTTTTGGTTGCTGGCGAGCGAATGACACTAAGAAAAACTCTTGGGCTGACAGTCGGTTTTTGCGGAGTGGTTATCTTAATCGGTGGAAACGCGTTTACATCTACTGGCTCGGAACTAGAAACACTTGGGCGTCTTGCCTGCTTAGGAGCTGCCGCGTGCTATGCAGTAAGCTCAATTGTAATGCGCCGTCTGCCAGCAGTGGATCCGATAGGTCTTGCCGCAGTCCCTCTTGTCTTTGGTTCATTGGTTGTCATACCTGTCGCATATGCGAGCGAAGGTTTGCCTGAATTACCTGACAGCCAAACTCTTCTGATATTAGCCTTTCTGGGCCTCATTCCAACAGCTGGTGCAAATTTTTTGCGTGTTTGGGTAATCCGAACAGCGGGCCCTGTGTTTATGAGCCTAACAAACTATCAGGTTCCAATTTGGTCGGTTCTTTTGGGAGCCTTAGTCCTGTCAGAGGCTTTACCCAGCAGTCTAATTTTGTCCCTCACGCTTATCTTACTTGGCGTTGGCTTGACACAATATGGCCCTCTGACTCGGCTCTTTAGTCGCTCCTAGAGTACGGCCTCAACTGCCGATACGATCGCATCAACAGATTGATGAAGCAGCCCTTCATCTTCGCACTCTGCCATAACACGAACCAACGGCTCGGTGCCTGATTTGCGTATCAAAAGACGTCCGCGGCCAGCAAGTGCACTTTCCACACGCAATATCTCCGTTTGAACTGATTCATCATCAAGAGGTGTCTGACCCTTTTCAAACCGAACGTTTTTTAACAATTGCGGTACTGGCTCAAAAACATTCGCCAGCTCAGACGCGCGGAGACCAGACTGTACCAATGCCGCAAGAAATTGGAGCGCAGCCATCAAGCCATCACCCGTCGTAGCATAATCAGTCATCACGATATGACCTGATTGCTCGCCTCCAAGATTAAACCCGCCTCTACGCATGCGTTCCACAACGTACCTATCACCTACATTTGTCCGCTCAAGCCCAATGCCTTCACCACCTAGAAACTGCTCAAGGCCTAAATTTGACATTACGGTCGCGACCAAAGAATTGCCTTTCAGGCGACCCTCGCGCGCCCATCGAGAGGCAAAAAGTGCCATAATTTGATCGCCATCAGCCACTGCACCTGTTTCATCAATTAGGAGCACACGATCAGCATCTCCATCGAGGCAAATGCCCAAATCAGCGCCATTAGAAACAACAGCCTCAGCTGCCATACGCGGCTGCGTTGAACCGCAATTTTGGTTGATGTTGAAACCGTTTGGAGACGTGCCGACCGTAATAACTTCGGCGCCCAGCTCCCAAAGAACCTCCGGTGCAGCCTTATAAGCCGCGCCATGAGCACAATCGATGACAACCTTTATGCCATCCAGCCGCATACCGTTGGGGAAAGTCGACTTAACTCTTTCAATATACCGAAAAAGCCCATCATCAATTCGCTTGGCCCGTCCAATATTGCGTGATTGAGCAGGCTCTACGCCAGCTTGCACCAATGCTTCTATTTCGAGTTCAGCCTCATCAGAGAGCTTAAAACCATCTGGCCCAAAAAACTTTATTCCATTGTCGACAGCAGGGTTGTGGCTAGCAGAAATCATCACACCCAAGTCAGCGCGCATCGAGGTTGTCAGTAGGCCAACAGCAGGCGTCGGAATTGGTCCAAGCAACAATACGTTCATGCCTGTGCTCGTCAGGCCCGCCGTTAGAGCGCTTTCAAACATGTAGCCAGAGAGACGCGTATCTTTACCAATCACCACCCGATGCGCGACTGAACTGTCTTTGCGAAAGTAACGACCGACAGCGGCGCCTATTTTCAGAGCCATCTCAGCAGTCATCGGGTAAGTGTTTGCCGTTCCGCGCACACCATCTGTTCCAAAAAGCTCTCGTGTCATCGTAAATTTCCTTTTATGACTGCCAACCAAAGTTGCAGTGCCTGCTTCGTCTCAAAAACATCATGTACACGGAGCAGCTGTACCCCTTGGGAGACACCTGCCAAAGCTAAAGCAACGGAACCAGGCATGCGTGCACTAGGTTCTTCACCGCCACCAATCGTGCGAATAAAGCCCTTGCGTGATACGCCCAACAATATGGCACAACCGAGCCCATGAAAAATGCTCAAGTTAGACATCAAGGAAAGATTATGCTCGATCTTTTTTCCAAACCCAATTCCCGGGTCAATGACAATACGTTCACGTGCTATCCCAGCCGCAACCAAAGCATCCACTCTCGCTTCGAGAAAATCATACACATCGAAAATTACATTTTCATAAATAGGGTTGTTTTGCATCGTCTCAGGCTCACCTTGCGAATGCATCACAAAAACTGGCAGATCGTTTGATGCGCAAAAAGGACCGAGTGCGGAGTCAAACGTAAAGCCAGACACGTCATTCACCATGTTTGCACCGGCATCATAGGCCGCCTCAGCAACTGCTGCCTTGCGTGTGTCGATGGAGATCGGCACATCCAAAATACCTCTGAGAGCCTGGATCACAGGCGCAGTCCGCGCGATTTCAGCTTCTCTTGGAACCTCTACCGCACCAGGTCGAGTACTTTCGCCACCAACATCAATAATGTCAGCACCCGCTTCGACCATATCTTTCGCATGCAAAAGAGACATTGCAGCGCCATTGAAGCGCCCACCATCGCTGAAACTATCTGGCGTTACGTTCAAAATTCCCATGAGCCTCGGGGTTTCAAATGTTAGCCCACAAATTTCTTTCCGCGCTGCCGTAAGTCTCGCCAACACGTCATCTGGTAGCCTCGATGCTGGAACAAAAACGGACGGCTTGTTCCGTTCAAGCAATTCGACAGTCGTAAACCAACAGATACCACCAGCAAGAGGCAAAGCGCCTTGAGGCCGTTGAGAGCCTGTTTGAACCAATGGCCGATAATAGTATATGCTCATTTTCTATCTCTACACAAACCCACTAACTCGATCTAGGCTTACAGCTCGACTTCGGTCACTTTTCGCAAGTCAACTTTCATAGAAGAATTCACAGGGTTCACAATTTCACCAACGGCAATAAAACGCTCGGCTTCCATTTCTTGCGCAAACCACAGCGCAAGATCGAGAGCATCACTCACATCGCTCGAGGGTCCGTCTACCGCATCAAGAACAATCTTTGATGGAGCCCAAACACTCACTTGAGCGTTTTTCATAGCCCAATCAAGTTCTGTTCTTGTCTCCACAACGACACAACGTGTTTCATTGGCTGCTAAGACCCACGCATTCTGCTCGATCGCCAACAGTTCTATCCTACGCTGCGCCAAAGCTGCTTGGGCTTTTGGTGTCGCAACTTGAGGCGCACCAACACAAATGAGAGTAGGCGTATGAGTTGCTTCAAGTTGATCAATCCACCCTTTCAAATGAGCAGATCCAATTGCCTCATTGGTCATAAAAATAACTGTCGGTCTTACAATTGTCTCTTCTGAGCAAACAACATTCTGCTTGGACTTTGAGCGTACAATTTCAACACCGAGCGCTCCAGAACCACGATCGAGCTTCTCAATTCGTACAAAAGTGCGCTGTGCTTGAGGTTCCCATAGAATACGCTCGGCGACACGGTCCGCTAACGTTTCAAGAAGATTTAGGCGTTCTTCTCTAAGCGCAATTGTGATCGCTTCAGTGACCTTGTCATAAGACAGTATCTTATCGACATCATCGTCAACATCATCACTTGTTGGCAAAACCTCAACCACGACATTAAAGCTAATTCGCTGCGTCGCTCCACGCTCGGCTTGGAACGCGCCGATTTCGACATCAACAATATGATCTCGTAGCGAAATACGGTCCAAAGGCGAATCGAGCAAAGTCGCCCGAGACCGCGCGTCAGGATGATCAAAAGCTTGTGCTATTTCGCTACTCACTGTGCTGGGCTCCCCAAATTAGGCTTGTCCCGCCTATACACTGCACAGACGTCAGGTAAACCCCAAGCGAACACACATAACCGCTTAGCATCGCGTCAGTTGCTGGAAATGCGTTTGGGCTGCTTGTAAAAATGATGATACCCAATCGTTGCGGTCCGAGGGAATTTACTCGCCCAACGTGGATTAACTGACTTCGTATGATAGTGCGTAGCGCCCTTCGTTAAGGGGCGCTCTGCCCCTTTTGCCATCACTTTGGCAATTTTTCCTACGCGCTCAAAAGCCTTTGGCTCTGAAATAATTTCTGCATTGCCATCACACGTGTAAGTGAACTGACAAGCATATTTTCGCCCTGTTCCTTGGTGAACCACCCCACAAATAGTATCAGGATATCGAGCGCTTTTCACACGGTTCATGATAACTTCGGCAACGGCAAACTGCCCTTTCACACTCTCACCACGCGCCTCAAAATACAGTGCTTCTGCAAGGCAACGCCATTCTTTGCCACCACTTGCTCGAGGCTGATTGGAGAGCCACTCGTGAGTATAGTTAACTCCTCCGTAGGAGGCTTTGGCTTCGTTTGATCTTTCTAGAAGAGTTGCCAAACGATCTTGAGGAATAGCATTTAGTGATTTTTGCTCTCTATCAAACAAGCGCTTAATCGAAACATCAGCCGCAGCAGGGAGACCTAAAAAGGCACCCAAAGCAATAGCACAGATAAGCCTCAGCATCCGTAGGCCTCCTAATAATATCATAGTCTCATGAAAGACCGGCTGATCTTTAAGCAGTTTGCAACAATGACGCAAGTTCACTGGCTCACGCGCGGCATCGTGATGTTGCGGATTTACGCCGATCACAAAAACCAACCAGTCATTTAGCGTTTGAGTGGAAAGTGCCTACCCTATCTTGTCCCGCAACGCGAGCTGCGCTGCAGCCAATCGAGCGACAGGCACGCGAAACGGTGAACAAGAAACATAATTGAAGCCCGCGTTTCTACAGAAAGCAATCGACTCAGGGTTTCCCCCGTGTTCCCCGCAAATAGAAAGAACAAGGTCAGGCTCTGCTTTACGTCCTCTTGTCGCTCCAATTTCGAGAAGCTCACCGACACCTTCAATATCCAACGTGTGGAACGGATCTTCTGGATAAACTCCCTGCTGAACGTAAGTAGACATAAATCGCCCGGCATCATCTCGCGACAATCCATAAGTCATTTGAGTAAGATCGTTTGTTCCAAAACTTAGAAAGGAAACATATGGGGCGATTTCTTCTGCTCTCAGAGCTGCTCGCGGCGTCTCAACCATCACACCCAAACGAAACTCGAAATCCTCGCCTGTTTCGGTACGCACGGCGGCAGCCACAGCATCAATGCGTGTTTTGACAAGTTCAACCTCGCGCATCGCAGACACCAGGGGAATCATTATTTCTGGTACGACTGGATCGCCATCTCGACTGGCGGCGATCGTTGCCTCAAAAATGGCTCGCGCTTGCATATCGTAAATTTCTGGAACGGTCACACCCAAACGGACCCCACGCATACCAAGCATAGGATTGTACTCGCCGAGAGCTTCAACACGGCGCGTCACATCAGACAAAGGTAGGTCCAAAGCTTCGGCGAGCTCTCTGCACCCAACTTTATCATGGGGCAAAAATTCGTGGAGTGGAGGATCAAGCAATCGAATACATACAGGTTTTCCCTGCATGATACGAAACAGCTCGGTGAAATCATCGCGCTGCATTGGCAAAAGACGTTCGAGCGCAGCGCGACGGTCTTGTGGCTTATCCGCAAAGATCATTTCCCGCATCGGTGTCAAACGATCGGCTTCAAAAAACATATGTTCTGTTCGGCAGAGGCCAATACCTTCCGCACCAAAATTGCGAGCAGTTATCGCATCATTTGGTGTATCTGCGTTCGCCCGCACTCCAATATCACGTACCGCGTCAGACCAATCCATTAACTCTAGAAAAGCATCATCATGAGTCGCCTCGAGCATAGCGGGTTCGCCAACCAATACATCTCCAGAGGTCCCATCAACCGTTATAGTGTCCCCTTCTTTAAACACGCGGCCATCCGAAGATGTCAGTGTCTTTTTTTGAAGGTTGAACACCAGGCTTGACGCTCCAACAACGCAAGGGAGCCCCATACCACGTCCAATAACTGCCGCGTGGCTTGTCATCCCGCCCCGCTCTGTCAGCACTGCGACTGCAACATGCATTCCCCGGATATCTTCAGGTGATGTTTCCCGACGCACCAAGACACAAGGCTCGGCTCTTGCGGCGCTGGCCTGTGCTTCGGAAGACGTAAAGACAATACGGCCAGTTGCGGCTCCTGGACTTGCTGCAACTCCTGTTGCGATACG
>NZ_JAQWYD010000081.1:0-8252 GCF_029254145.1 Lentibacter sp. | reverse complement strand
TTCAGCTTTTGGAATGTATATACATTCCAAAAGCTGAATATAATAAATCATCCCATGTCTCGTAAACCAGCCGATACATACTCGCCTCTCTACTTTCTCGCATCCCTGGGCGCGGGGGGGGCTTTCTGTCACTTTCTTCATGTACCTAATGTTCTGGGTTCCCCATCAGGGCCGCCCTGTACCTGTCTTTGAAGATATTATGAGTGCATTCTCAACTGGAAGCGCACCCTTGCAAGCCGCGATTGTTATCGCGGTCCTTGGTATCATCGGAATGACTTTTCTCAACGTAAAGTCTCTACTGTGGAATTTTGCCGCCCTTGGCCGCTTCAAACAAACAAATGCTTATACAGAGTTGCGTCGCTCGAACGCCGAAACAACACTTCTCGCAGCACCGCTCGCCAGCGCGATGACAGTTAACGCTCTCTTCATTGTGGGCCTGGTGTTTGTTCCTGGGCTTTGGAACATTATCGAGTATCTGTTTCCGCTCGCTCTCCTGGCTTTTGGAGCACTTGGCGTCTGGGCTCTCGGACTCATCGGGCACTTCCTCGGGAGAGTTTTGAGCGAGGGCGGAATCTTTAATATGACCGCTCACAATAGCTTTGCCCAGCTCTTGCCAGCCTTCGCACTCGCGATGATTGGCGTTGGGTTCTCCGCTCCGGCAGCGATGTCGCTTACACCCGTTACTGTAGCGTTCTCTCTCGCCATCTCCACTTTCTTCGCTGTAGCATCACTTATCTACACAGTGGTCGCCCTCACAACAGCCTTTGGCTCTATGCTACACCACGGCACAGCACGTGAAGCAGGGCCAACACTTATGGTCATTGTCCCAATCGTGACCATACTCTCCATCCTGTTCTTGCGCCAAGATCACGGCCTTCATACTACTTTTGAGGGACACAGCAGTGCCGCGAGCACAATGCTATGGTTGACACAAATGATCTCGGTTCAAGTCGACTTTCTCTTGCTTGGCCTCACGGTCTTGCGCCGTCAGAACTACTTTGCGGATTTTGTTTTCGGTACAAAGACATCCCCTGGTTCCTATGCGCTGGTCTGCCCTGGCGTCGCATTCTCCGTCTTGATGCAGTTCTATGTGAACAAAGGCCTTGTGGCCGCAGGCGCGATCTCTGCTTTTGGCGTCGCTTACTGGAGCCTCACAGCCATCGCGCTCGTTTCGCAGGCGCTCATGGTCCTATTGGTGTTGCGCTTGAACAAGCAGCATTTCAGCCCAACGACAAAAGCCGCAGCCATCGCTGCAGAATAAAAAGCTAAGGATCACGGCGGGCTAGCAAGGCTCGCCGTTATTCGTGAGCAGCGGCTTGCAGCCTCACAGCTTTGGTAATATCGTTTTACCAATTCTAGCGAGAGTGCCCATGCCATTTCAGCCTGTTCAACCCGAAAAACTCAGTCGTGCAGTTGTTCGCCAAATTGAACAACTGATCCTACGTGGCATTCTGCGCCCCGGCGAGCGCTTACCACCTGAGCGTGACTTGGCCGAAAAGCTAAATGTGTCGCGCCCCTCATTGAGAGAAGCGATTGGCGAGCTTCAAGAGCGCGGCCTCTTGATGACCAAGGCGGGTTCAGGGGTCTATATTGCAGATGTTTTAGGGTCTGCTTTTTCTGAAGCACTGATAGAGCTTTTCTCGTCTCATGAAGAAGCAGTCTTTGATTACCTCGCCTTTCGGCGTGACCTTGAGGGGATCGCTGCTGAGCGTGCTGCGCGACTGGCCTCTGCAACCGATCTGAAAGTCATTAATCACGCTTATGAGCGCATGGCAAAGGCTGACAAACGCACTGGCGCCCAAAAAGAGGCAGAGCTTGATGCTGCGTTCCATATGTCCATCATCGAAGCGAGCAATAATGTCGTGATGCTACACATGATGCGCTCAATCTTTGATCTTCTCAAAGAAGGTGTTTTCTACAACAGGGCGCGTATTTTTCAACAAAACACAACGCGCGAAGAACTATTGGGACAACACCGCGCCATTAACGACGCCCTACAAGAGCGTAACCCTGCGGGCGCACGGCTCGCTGTTGAGAACCACCTCAATTTCGTAAATGCAGCACTCGCAGATCAGATCAAGTCAGACAAAAACGAAGATATAGCGCGTTTAAGATTTGAGCACGAACGAGAAGACTGAAGCAAAACAAAAAAAACCCAGCCGCTAGGGCTGAGTTTTTTGATTTCATTCAGAACGATTTAGTGAAGCTTTGCTTCGACTTGTGAAATCGCATCATCAATCAACTGATTTCCTGACGCAGCTGTCATCTGCTTAGCAACAACATCGCGTGCTGCCGCAACGGCGACGACAATCGCGCTGTCACGCACTTCTTTAACAGCTGAAGCTTCGGCACTTGCAATACGGTCCTCTGCGGCCGCCAAACGGCGTGCAATAGAGGTTTTAATATCAGCCTTGGCTTGGACAGCTGCTTCTGCTGCTTCGTCCTTAGCGGCTTCAATAATACGATTTGCTTGTTCCTGTACTTCTTTTTGCTTGCGCTCGTAATCGGCCAGTACTTGCTGTGCCTCTTCGCGCAGAGCGCGCGCTTCATCAAGCTCACTTTTAATGGTGTCTGCTCGGTTGTCGAGCATTCCGCCAATCATCGCTGGCACTTTGAAGTAAAAGAGAACACCGATGAAAACAAAGAACGCGATCGCAACAATCAGATCAGTGTTTCCAAAAGACCAGAAATACGCTGAAAAAGGGTTCTTGCTTGCAGCCATAGCGGGGCTAGCAGCAGTTAGGGCGAGGAGAATTGAAAGTTTCCGCATCTTCTTAGCCCTTCATCCGTGCCGTTACCGCTGCGGTAATGGATTTGGCATCAGCCGTTCCACCCATAGCTGCAACAAGTTCTTTCGCCGTATCTTTCGCGACGGCCTTAACGCTCTCGAGCGCACCCTCGCGAATGGCAGCAATCGCTTTTTCACCCTCAGCTGTTTTAGCTGTGATCTCGGCGTCAGCTTTGGCCAGCGCGACATCTAGGTCTTTCTGAATATCTGCCTTTGTATCGGCAATAATAGAATTTGCTTCGGTGCGAGCGTCTGCAAGAGCTTTGTTATAGGCTTCTTCCGCCTCAACTGCCTTTTGCTTCAGATCTTCAGCCGCTGCAATATCATTGGTAATCGTGCCCTGCCGCTCTGCCAAAACCGCCGCGATGCGGGGCAAGGCAACACGTGACAAAACAAGGTAGATCACGACAAGCGTGACCACGAGCCAGAAAATCTGGTTAGCCCAAGTGGAAAAATCCAGCTGGGGCATGCCTGGGGCCGCGTCGGCTGCTTGGCCTGCGGCGGCGTGCGTTTCGGTCGCCATGTTGGCCCTCCTTCGGGAACTTGCCTGATCACCGGACGAGCGCTATGCGCCCATCCGGCCGTAAGGATCGCTGTCCGAAAAAGTTAAACGGCGAACATAAGCAGAAGCGCGACGAGGAACGAGAAGATCCCCAGAGCTTCGGCAAAAGCGATACCGATGAAGAGAGTGGCTGTTTGTGAAGCCGCTGCTGAAGGGTTGCGCAATGCGCCGGCAAGGAAGTTGCCTGCTACGTTACCAACACCAATTGCTGCTGCGCCTGAACCGATAGCCGCGAGGCCTGCGCCGATGTGTGCGAGATCGCCTTCCATGTGAATTCTCCTTACGATTGGAAGTTTAGATTTCTTTCAAACCTTAGTGTGAAGGATGCAGGGCATCTTTCAGGTACACGCAGGTCAGAATGGTGAACACGTATGCTTGGATAAACGATACGAGAACTTCGAGACCGTACATCGCAGTGATTGCGAGCACAGACACAGGGCTGATCACGGCGATGGCCGCAAAACCTGCAAATACTTTAATAACAGCGTGGCCGGCCATCACGTTACCCGCAAGACGGATAGAGTGGCTAACAGGGCGCACGAAGTATGAGATGATTTCGATGATGGCGAGCACAGGGCGAAGCGCAAGAGGCGCGCTTGAAACCCAGAAGAGCCCGAGAAACTTCGCGCCGTTCTTCACAAACCCAACGATCGTCACGGTGAGAAAAACCAGCATCGCCAGAACAACCGTAACCGCAAAGTGCGATGTCGGCGTGAAAGACATTGGCAAAAGGCCAAGGAAGTTTGAGAATACGATGAACATAAACAGTGTCATGATGTAAGGGAAGAAGCCAACAGCATCCTTGCCCGCAACATCTTCAACCATCTTGTACACAAAGCCGTAAGCCAATTCTGCAACTGACTGAGCGCGTCCAGGGATCGTTGCGCGGCGCGAGGTTCCGAAAACCATCAGCGCGATAACCGCAACAATAGCCAACATCATCCAAAGCGTTGCGTTGGTGATTGTGAACATACCCATATGATCACCGCCGAACAAAGGCTTAACGATGAACTGATCCATCGGGTGGAATACGAGGCTGCTGCCTTCTGCGCCGTGTGTCTCAGTCGCCATGACTAACCCTTTTCGTCTCTTGCAGCCTGAGCTGCTTCTTGTGTCTTCTGGATCTCCTGCGCCGAACGAAGCATCGTCTTCACTCCGGCCGCAAGGCCCATAAATGTAAACAGCACCATGAATATGGGGAGTGTCCCAAAGGCCCAATCGAGCCCATATCCGATACCAAAGCCAAGGCCCAAACCAGCCACCAGCTCAATCACCATCCGCCACGCCAATTGCGCTTGAGAGTAGTGTTCATCCATATGATCTTTCGGAGCGTGCGCTGTTTTCACCGCTTTGATCCGCTTATCCAGCTCAGAAAGCTGATCATTTTCATTGCGGGTCGACACTTCAAAAGCCCCCATGGACAGTTGCAGCTTAGCTATTGCGCAGGGCAACGTGAGTCAAGTTGCGTTAGCACTAACACAAAAAATGACTAAGTAACTGATATTGATTAGTAATAGCCAACCACGAAACTCCAAAGAACTTCTGTCGCACCTGCCACAGCAGGCCAAAGACAACAAAAGCCTTATTCAACCAAACGGTTGACCATCTCAAACAACAAGAATGTTTGCCCCCAAAACTCTGCACCACCCGTCTCACCGGAAGCGCGCCAGACGAAAACACTTAACCAAATGGTTGACGAAATCCGCTCCAAGAGCGAGATAGAGCGATGTCTGATCAACTTGACCTTGCATTTTCGGCGCTCGCCGATCCAACCCGCCGCGCAATCCTCACGATGCTGCTTGAGGATGACATGGCTGTGACTGATGTTGCTGAGCCTTTTGAGATGAGCCTCGCGGCCATATCAAAGCACCTCGCCCTGCTCACCAAGGCAGGCTTGATCTCACAAGAAAAACGCGGGCGCGTAAAATGGTGCAAGCTTGAGCCCGATGCGCTGAAGCAAGCCTCTGTCTGGATGCAAGGCTTTGGACAGTTTGACCCTGTGAACCTAGATGATTTCGAACGGTTCCTTGAACGTGAGCTGCCAGACAAGTCTTAGTCGCAGCTCAAACGCTCTTTCAAAAATTTGGCAATAGCCTGCACTTTAGCAGTGCGGTGCAGATCCATATGCGTGATGAGCCAAAGGCTAGCGCCCCAGTCAGGCACGGGTCCAGCAATCTTAACGAGCTCCGGCATATATTCCTCAGCTCCCTCCGCCAAAAAGCCAAGCCCAACTCCCGCTCGAACGGCCGCATTGGCGATCTGATAGTCACCTGCCTTAAAAACGATTTGGTTTGGCTCAACGTGGCCTGTCAGCCATTTGTAATAAGGCGCGCCTGCGCTGACATCCGCACTCCCAACAAAGTGGTGACCCGCAAGATCGTCTAATCCAAGCGGCGTTCCATGAGCATCAAGATAAACCTTAGAAGCATAAAGGCTAACTTCCGCACGGCAGAGCTGCTGAACAACATTGTCAGGCTCTTCAGGTTTGCGCGCTGAAGCACGAATAGCGATATGAGCCTCGCCATACTCAAGCTTAAAAACGCGATCTCCGGCCAAGTAGCGAAGGCTCAGGCCCTCATGCATGTCTTGAAACTCTTTTAATAGCGGCACAATGCGCGGTGCAATTTCGGTTAGAGACGTAATCACCAGCTCTCCGCTGACAACACTACTCGTTCCGTGGATCAGGGATTCTAATTGTGCAAACTGTTCCTCCGTCGCTTGCCCGACGCGTAAAAGCTCATTGCCTGCTTCAGTTGGCGTATATCCCCGCGCATGCCGCTGAAACAGCTTTGCCTTGAGCCGATCCTCGAGAGCGTCAATGTGCCGAATAACAGTCGCGTGGTGGATTCCAAGAACATCCGCCGCTCGGCTTACTGTTCCTTCCCGCGCCACATGGTAGGCCGTTCTGATTTCATCCCAGTTGTCCATAATGCGGCCTGCCATTATCCTGTGTCGCGGTTCACGTCATCGACCCAGAGTAACGGCCGAATCCTTTGATGCAACGGTTCTACCCGCTATACGCAGGTGAAACGCAATCAGAACTACTAAATCAATACAAATGCTCGCAGGATTTGAAAATTTTGGCAGCTGTGTAGGGAAACTCGATGAGATCCACAAATCATCCCTAAACGCAAAAGGCTGCAGGTTATCGGCAGCCTTATGAAGAAACAGCGCCTCGTTTATCTGGACTTCAAACCAGTCACCAGAGCTCTTGAGGCGCTGAAACTATGATCTTTTGAAGATATTATGTTCCGTCTGACGATGCGACAGCTACAAGCGTGAGAAAGCCGATTGCGATAGCAATGCCTGCGCCGCCTGAACCAAGTGAGCCAGAAGAGCCGGCTGGAACTGGTGTTGTGTCAACGAACACGTCTGATTCCATAACAGCTGTATTTTTGCTGCCTGCTGCGGCGAATGTTGGGGCCGCAATCAGTGCGATTGCTGCGAGTTTTACGACAGTTTTCATATTGGTACCTCGGTTAAAAAATTGGCAATTACATAGAAAACATACCTCCCTCCCTCCATTGCATCAAGCGTATTGTCGCGCCAGCGTCTTTTATGCTAAAAATGTGGCACATATTTGCTGGCTCACACGTCCCACAGGACAACTTGACCACACCACCTCGACGCGGTAAACGTCTCACAATTATACGGAAGTCTCGAATCTTCCGGTCTCGCCAGTCGAGATCGCCCCCCGTCAGCGAGTTTCGCCCACGGGGGCTTATTTTCATTGGGCGGCCCTATTGTTTTGTAGGGTCAGAACGAAACGGTGAAGGAACCGAACGATGTTTGAGAATCTGTCCGAACGCCTATCGGGTGTCTTTGATCGCCTCACCAAACAAGGCGCGCTCTCGGAAGACGATGTTAAAACAGCGCTGCGTGAAGTCCGTGTTGCTCTGCTTGAGGCAGACGTGTCACTCCCCGTTGCCCGCGAGTTTGTCAAAAAGGTTCAGGATCAGGCTACTGGTCAAGCGGTCACAAAATCGGTCACACCCGGCCAGCAAGTCGTCAAGATAGTGCACGACGCGCTGGTGGATACCCTTAAAGGCGCTGAAGACCCTGGCCGCCTAAAGATTGACAACCCTCCAGCGCCAATCTTGATGGTCGGCCTTCAGGGCGGCGGCAAAACCACGACAACAGGCAAAATAGCCAAGCGTCTCAAGGAGCGCGAGGGCAAAAAAGTCCTTCTCGCCTCGCTCGACATCTACCGCCCCGCCGCGATGTACCAATTGGCCATACTCGGCGCACAGATCGGCGTTGATACCCTACCCATCGTCAAAGGTCAGACTCCAGTCGACATCGCCAAGCGTGCCAAGCAGCAAGCGGCGTTGGGTGGGTATGACGTTTATATGCTCGATACGGCTGGCCGCCTCCAGATCGATGAAGTCCTGATGAAAGAAGTGCAGGATGTGGCCGCCGTGGTCGATCCGCGCGAAACCCTGCTTGTGGTCGATGGTCTCACAGGTCAGGTCGCCGTAGAGGTCGCCGAAGAGTTCGACGCCAAGATCGGCATCACCGGCGTAGTTCTCACCCGTATGGACGGTGACGGGCGCGGCGGTGCTGCGCTTTCGATGCGCGCCGTCACAGGAAAGCCCATCCGCTTTGTTGGCCTCGGCGAGAAAATGGACGCACTCGAAACATTCGAGCCAGAGCGTATCGCGGGCCGTATCCTCGGAATGGGTGATATCGTTGCGCTGGTCGAGAAAGCCCAAGACACGATCGAGGCGGAACAAGCCGAGCGTATGATGAAGCGCTTCCAGAAGGGTCAGTTCAACATGAACGACCTCAAGATGCAGCTAGAGCAAATGCAGAAAATGGGCGGCATGGAAGGCATCATGGGCATGATGCCAGGCATGGGAAAAATGGCAAAGCAAGTGCAGGACGCAGGCTTTGACGACAAGA
>NZ_JAQWYD010000050.1:0-15534 GCF_029254145.1 Lentibacter sp. | reverse complement strand
CCTGATGCTGACGGGTGACGAGAACATCGTCGACATCGACTTCCAAGTTGTTTGGAACATCAACAACGCGGAAGAATTCCTCTTCAACCTGCGTGAGCCACAAACAACCATTCGCGCTGTTTCGGAATCTGCAATGCGCGAAATTATCGCGCAGAGCGAGCTGGCCCCGATCCTCAACCGCGACCGTGGCCCTATTGCCGACCGTTTGAAAGACCTTATCCAGTCAACGCTCGACAGCTACAGCAGTGGCGTGAACATTGTGCGTGTGAACTTTGACAAGGCCGATCCGCCCGAAGAAGTGAAACAGGCGTTCTTTGCTGTTCAGTCAGCCGAGCAAGACCGTGACCGCCTTGAGAAGCAGGCTGACGCCTATGCCAACACCGTCCTTGCGGCGGCGCGTGGTGAATCTGCTCAGGTGCTTGAAGAGGCCGAAGGCTACCGTGCCCAAGTTGTGAACGAAGCCCAGGGTGAAGCCAGCCGCTTTACCGCTGTTTTGAGCGAATATTCCAAAGCGCCAGAAGTGACACGTAAGCGTCTCTACCTGGAAACGATGGAAGAAGTGCTTGGCAACGTTGATAAAATCATCCTCGATGGCAATGCCAGCGGGCAAGGGGGCGTTGTGCCTTATCTGCCGCTCAACGAGCTGCGCCGTAACACAACCACGCCAACAGGAGGGAGCAACTGATGCGCTCCACAACATATATCCTGCCAGTGATTGTGCTGGCGCTTGCCGGTCTGCTCTCGTCTATTTTCATTGTGGACGAGCGTGAAAAGGCTCTGGTGCTGCAGTTCGGGCGCCTTGTGGACATCAAGGACGAGCCGGGTCTAGCGTTTAAGATCCCGCTTATTCAGGAGGTTATCCGCTATGACAATCGTATCCTGAGCCGTGATATTCCCCAGCTTCAGGTGACACCGTCAGATGACCGCCGCCTCGAAGTGAACGCCTTTGCGCGCTATCGCATCAATGATGTGGAACAGTTCCGTCAGGCGACAGGTGCGGGCGGTGATCAGGCCATCGAAGTGGCGGGTCGCCGGCTTGACTCGATCCTGCGTTCGGAAACGCGCGAAGTCTTGGGTACGGTTTCGTCCAACGACATCTTGAGCTCTGACCGTGCTGCGCTGATGCTGCGCATTCGCAACGGCGCGATTGCCGAAGCACGGTCGTTGGGGATTGAAGTGATCGACGTTCGCCTCAAGCGCACCGACCTGCCCAATGCCAACCTCGCGGCGACATTCTCGCGGATGCAAGCCGAGCGGGAACGCGAAGCGGCAGACGAGATCGCCCGTGGTAACGAAGCGGCGCAGCGCGTGCGCGCGCAAGCGGACAGAACCCGTGTTGAAATCACCTCTGATGCCCGCCGCCAAGCCGAGATCATCCGAGGCGAGGCCGATGCGCAGCGCAACGCGATCTTTGCCGAGGCCTATGGCGCAGATCAGGAGTTCTTCGAGTTTTACCGCTCGCTCAACGCCTATCGTGGCGCGCTTACGGGCAACAACACAAGCATGGTCATGTCGCCTGACTCAGAGTTCTTCAACTATCTGAAGAACGAAAACGGCAACTGATGACGATTTGGGCAACTGCCCTTCTGGCCCTCGGGCTGGTGCTACTTTTGGAGGGGCTGGTCTATGTGCTGGCCCCTTCGCTTATTGAAGATATGTTGCGTGCTCTCAGAGAGCTGCCGCCAGAGGCGCGCCGCATGATTGGCGCACTGATGATGGTGCTTGGTCTGCTTTTGGTCTGGGGCGCAAAGGCGCTTGGCGCGTGAGGTCTCGGCGTGTTCTCGCCGTTTCACGCTGCGATCACGCGCGTTTGAGTGGAGGTGCTCGGACTTGGCGTTGATAATGAAACTTCCTAGTTTACATATATATGAGATTGAACCCGCGCCGCTTGGTGTGGAATGATCGCATGAGATAAAGGAGCATCAGTGTGAGACAGGCTACAAAAGTTATTGCTATTAAAACCACCGAGGCGGGCGTTGTGCGCGCGCTTTGGCTGATGATGCTGGGCGCGGCCCTCTTTCTGGCGCAGGCAATCGCAGCGCAGGCGCGACCCGAGAGCTTTGCTGACCTTGCTGAACGGGTCAGCCCCGCAGTGGTAAACATCACCACCTCAACGATGGTGGCACGCGGCACTGGGCCAGGGGCGATTGTGCCGGATGGCAGCCCGTTTGAAGACTTCTTCAAGGAATTTCAGGACCGCAACGGACAGGGCAACCGCCCACGCCGTTCTTCGGCGCTTGGCTCGGGGTTTGTAATTTCGGAAGACGGCTACATTGTCACCAACAACCACGTCATTGAAGGCGCGGATGAGGTGATTATCGAGTTTTTTGAAGGTGGAGAACTGGAAGCCAAAGTGATCGGGACCGATCCGAAAACAGACATCGCGCTTTTGAAAGTCGAGAGTGATACGCCGCTGGCTTTTGTGCCTTTTGGCAACTCTGACACTGCGCGCGTCGGCGACTGGGTCTTGGCTGTGGGCAATCCTCTGGGGCAGGGTTTTTCTGTTTCTGCAGGGATTGTCAGCCAGCGCAATCGCGCGCTCCAAGGCGCATATGACGACTACATCCAGACCGACGCGGCGATCAACCGTGGTAACTCGGGTGGACCGCTCTTTAATATGGATGGTGAGGTTGTCGGTGTGAACACTGCGATCCTGAGCCCCAATGGCGGCTCTATCGGGATCGGCTTCTCTATGGCATCAAACGTTGTGACGCGTGTCGTGAACCAGTTGCGCGACTTCGGTGAAACCCGTCGTGGCTGGCTTGGTGTGCGCATTCAGGATGTGTCTGATGATGTGGCCGAGGCGATTGGCCTTGAGAAGACCGCTGGTGCGCTTGTGACGGATGTTCCTGACGGGCCTGCAAAAGATGCGGGGATGCTTTCAGGTGATGTTATCTTGAGTTTTGACGGTGTCGATGTAGAAGACACACGCGGACTTGTGCGCACCGTGGGCAACGCGGATGTGGGCAAGACTGTGCGGGTGATCGTGTTCCGTGAAGGAAAGACCCAGACACTCAAGATCACGCTCGGCCGCCGAGAAGACGCGGAGAGCAATGAAGCTCCTATGGAAGAGGACACGAGTGACGAAGGCGATGTTCAGGAGATGGAGATGCTTGGCCTCAAGCTGGCACCATTGACTGACGATTTACGCGAGCAGCTTGAGCTGGGCGCGGATGCCAATGGTCTGGTTGTCACCGATGTGGACGAAGCGGCAGAGGCCTTTGAAAAAGGGCTGCGTGCGGGCGATGTTATCACCGAGGCTGGCCAGCAGAAAATTGCCACGGCGGGTGAGCTTCAGGCGCAGGTCGATGCGGCTAAAGAGGCGGGGCGCAAGTCTCTTCTCTTACTCGTGCGCCGCGCGGGTGAGCCACGGTTTGTGGCGTTGACGCTCGACTAAAGTCTTGAGATACGGATATGAAACGGCCGCCCGAGTGATTGGGCGGCCGTTTTCTTTTGGAAAAGCGCTCAGCTGGCGCGGCGGTTGAGGGCGACGGAGCTGAGGGCCATATCGGTTAGGCCTTGGCCGCGTTCTTGGGACGCCATGAAAATAACGGAGACAAACTGCGCGATCGGGAACATCCACGACAGCGTATAGCCAAGTGTATGCAAGAGCGCGTCAGACACATCAAAACGCGCGCCATCGCGGGTGCGAAACTCGATCGCCGTGAGGCGCATACCGAGGGTTGCCGAGCCATTGGCTAGACAGATTACGCGGTAGGCGAAGTTGACCAAAAAGGCGAGCAGGGGCAGAAAAAATAGCCCTGTAAAGGCTGTGAACGGTAGGATCAGAACAACCAGGAGCACGATGATAACCGTGTCAATCGCCCATGATATCAGTCGCTTGAGGGGCACATCAGCATAGAACTCTGGCTGGTAGTGGGGGTCAGGCAAATCAAAGCTTTGGGTGTTCATCGTGTCCTCGTGAATAACAGTCTTGGCCCTCAAGATAGGAGGGCCAAGCGGGGTTTGTTAGGCTTTTTCTGTTTCTTCATGCTCTGAAGCGTCGTGGGCCTCAGCGCGCTCATCCATGAACTGGTCAAACTCAGCCTTGTCTTTGGCATCACGCAGGCGCTCAAGGAAGGCTTCAAAGTTGTGCTGCTCTTCTTCGAGGCGGCGCAGTGTTTCTTCTTTGTAAGCGTCAAAGGCTGCGTTGCCAGACGTGCGCGAAGCGGTGAAGCGTGCGTGCTGTTTGGCGCAGCGCTTGCGGCAGGAGCCAGAACCAAGGCGTTTGGTTGTGATCATGTAAAACAAGAGCGCAAGGCCGATCGGCCAAAATGCGATAAAGCTGAGGACCATAGCGGCGATCCAAGCCCCTTTGCCTTTGTCATCAAGCCAAGCCTCGGCGCGGGCAAACCATCCTTGGGAGGGGGAAGAATAGGGAACGGCGTGTGTCATGTTATTAAACTCCTTACTGGTATGCATCTCAATGTGAATGCTCTTCACATTGCCAATATTGGTGTCGAGGGGACGTCCCGCAAGGGTCTATGTTAAACAAATTTACATTTATAAAATTCAAGTCGTAAAATCAGCGTGTTGTGCCGCAGATTTTTCCAAAAGTCGGACAGGTGTGAGGCTGAATACATGGTGTGGCGTGCCCGCGGCGGCCCAAATAAGCGGGAAATCCATCAAGCGCGGATCAAAAAAGCTACGGATCGGGGTCTTGTGCGCGAGCGGGGAAACCCCACCGATGGCAAAGCCAGTCTGCGCTCGAACAAGTGCGGCATCTGCACGCCCAAGAGGCTCGTCCGCAAGAGCGGCTGCCTTGTTCTCACAAACCTGATTGCCGCCCGCTGTAATGAAGAGAAGCGCTTGGCCAGTCGTTTGCCCCTGAAAGATGATCGACTTGGCGATCTGATCCACTTCAACGCCGAGCTCTGCGGCGGCTTGCAACGCGGTTTTGGCCTCACCCGTTTCTCGGATTTCTGTCGCTTCACCTTCAAGAGCAGCACTCACGCGCTTGAGACTTTTTGACATGGTTCGGCTCCTCTTCGCGATTGACGCGGCTTTGGGCGCGGCGCATCCTTAGGTATGGAATTTGCACAGAAAATCAGCCGCCTGCCAAGGGTTTATGACAGCGATCGTGGCGCTGAGGGGCGCGCGCTTTTTGAGAGTTTGAGCGGTGATCTTGCCAAGCTTGTTGAAGGCGCGGCAGGGTGTAGCCCCTATCTGCTCTCTTTGATGATGCGCGAGGCTGCTTGGATGGTGTCAGCTTTTGATGCGCCCAGGGCTGGGCTTGACGCCGAGTTTGCGCGGCTGCGCGAGGTCGGCGCTCCAGATTTACCAAGTGAATTGCGCCGCGCAAAGAAGCGCGTGGCTCTTTTGACAGGACTGGCTGATCTGGGCGGTGTTTGGTCGCTTGAAGAGGTCACAGGCGCTTTGACAAATTTTGCCGATCTCTCGGTACAGTTGAGTTTGCGCGCCACCTTGGGGGCTGAAGTGCGACGCGGCAAGCTACCAGGCATGAGCCTAGACGATCTGGAGACTCTGGGTGGGATGTTTGTGCTCTCGATGGGAAAAATGGGGGCCTATGAGCTCAACTATTCCTCAGATATTGATTTGATCTGTCTCTTTGATGAAGCCCGCTTTGAGCGCGATGACTTCTTTGAGGCGCGCAAGGCGTTCATCAAGGCGACGCGCGGAATGAGTGCGATGCTCAATGACCGCACCGCCGAGGGCTATGTCTTTCGCACGGATCTGAGGCTACGCCCTGATCCTGCTGTGACACCTGTGTGTATGGCTGTCGAAGCGGCAGAGCGATATTACGAGAGCCTCGGGCGTACATGGGAGCGCGCGGCCTACATCAAGGCCCGCTGCGGTGCAGGCGATCAGGCGGCAGGGGAGGCGTTTCTGGAGACGCTGCGCCCGTTTGTCTGGCGCAAGCACCTCGACTTTGCGGCGATTGAGGATGCTCATAATATGCGCCTGCGTATCCGAGAGCATAAGGGGCTTGGTGGCAGGATCGACTTGATGGGCCATAACATGAAGCTCGGACGTGGCGGTATACGCGAGATTGAGTTTTTCACCCAGACTCTCCAGCTGATTTCGGGTGGGCGCGACACTGATCTTCGCGTGCGTGGCACTGTGCCTGCGCTGGGCGTTTTGGCGCAAAAAGGCTGGGTTCCAGAGGATGTGGCTGAGACACTGGTGAACCACTACCGTGCGCATAGAGAAGTTGAGCACCGTGTGCAGATGATTGCGGATCAGCAGACACATTTGTTGCCGACAACAGGCGAGGGCATGGAGCAGCTTGCGGCCTTTATGGGCGTTGAGCGCGGCGCTATGGAAAAGGAGCTCACCGAGCGCTTGGAAGAGGTACATGCGCTGACCGAGGGATTCTTTGCGCCTGATGCCGTGAGCCCAGCCCCCGATATGCCTGAACTGGACGGCGAAGTGATCAGCCGATGGCCGACCTATGCGGCGCTCAGATCAGAGCGGGGCACGCAGATATTTAACCGTCTGAAGCCTGATATATTGAGTGCTTTGGCCAAGTCTGCCGATCCGCATGGCGCGCTCTTGGCATTTGACGGGTTTCTGGCAGGGTTGCCGGCTGGGGTGCAGCTCTTTTCGCTTTTTGAAGCCAATCCGCAGCTTGTGAATTTGATTGTGGACATTGCGAGCACAGCGCCTGCGTTGGCGCATCATTTGAGCCGCAATGCCGGCGTTTTTGATGCGGTGATTGGTGGGGATTTCTTCGCGGATTGGACGGGCGCGCTTGCGCTCACTGCCGAGCTTGGCGCGCGTTTGGAAGAAGAGGATGATTACGAGCGCAAACTAGATGTTGCGCGACGCTGGATGAAGGAGTGGCACTTTCGGGTCGGGGTTCACTTCCTGCGTGGAATTACAGGCGCAGAGGAGGCGGGCGCACAATATGCCGAGCTTGCCGAGGCTGTGCTGCGGGCGCTATGGCCCGAAGTCGTGGCGCAGTTTTCTGCAAAACATGGTCCTCCTCCCGGAAAAGGGGCAACCGTGATTGGGATGGGCTCTCTTGGCGCGGGACGCCTCACAAGTGCGTCGGACCTTGATATTATTGTGATTTACGATCCTGAGGATGTGGAAATGTCGGAGGGCCGCCGCCCTCTTGCGACACGGCCCTATTATGCGCGGCTTACGCAGGCCTTGGTGACTGCCGTAACAGCTCCGATGGCTGAGGGGCGGCTCTATGAGCTCGATATGCGCTTGCGCCCATCGGGCAATAAAGGCCCCGTGGCGACAAGCTGGCCTGCGTTTAGGGCCTATCAAGAGGGTGAAGCGTGGCTTTGGGAACATCTTGCGCTGGTGCGGGCGCGCCCGATTTGTGGGCTGGAAAGCTTGGGGCAGGCGTTTAACGACTTCCGCAAGCAGCTTCTGGCAGAAAAGGGCCAAGACCATGCGCGTACTGTGACAGGCGTGGCCGAGATGCGCGCCAAGATTGCGGCAGCCAAAGCCCCGAGCGGGCCGTGGGATGCAAAGATCGGTGCTGGGCGCTTGCAGGATATCGAGCTGTTTTCACAGATGGGAGCTCTTGCAGGTGGCGTGTCAAATCTACGGGTGCAGGCGGGCGTGAAGGGGCTTGTCAGCGCAGGGCTGATTGATAAGGCGCAAAGTGAGGGCTTGATGCGGGCCTATCGACTCTTGTGGGCGCTCAACCTGACCACACGGTTCTTGTCGGACAAACCGTTTGATGCCGATGTGGCGAGCGAGGGTGCGACCCAGCTTGTGCTGCGCGAAACGGGCGCGAAAGACCTTGCCTCTTTGCAAGCGGAGCTGCAAAGCTGCGCTACGACAGCGGCGGATGTGATCGCGGCCAATCTCAGGGGAGCAGGTGATGAAGGGTGATATTTACGATCCAAAAGCTTTGATACGTGAAGCCTATAACATCGAGGGGATTACGGCCTCTGAGTGCCGCTCGATCTTTCTGGATTGGGCTCTGAGCTTGCCTGACGAACTGGACCAAACAGAAACTATTGCGCTTTTGCTAGATCGCCATAAGAGCGAAGGACATCCTATGAATGATGTCTTGCAAGAGGGGTTGGCCACGATGGAGCGACCGCGCCGCCGTGGTGGCTGGCAAGCGCGCCGCAATTAATCTCTGTTCAAAATCAGATGCTTGCCTGCCTTGTGTCGATTTGAACACATTGCGATGCGCCAAGTAATGACCCCCAATCTGCCTTAAAGTTGTCCGATTCTGCCTCCAATCTGCTGTCTGAGCAGTAAAGCGGGCTAAAGCCCTAGGAGGACGAAGATGAAACTTATGAAAGCAGCACTCGTTGTCGCAATGGGCCTGAGCATTTCTGGCTGCGCGAGTATGGACGTGGCCACCCGCAACGCACCGTTTGTGGGCGGCAAAGAACAAGAAATTTTGAGCCAGCCCGTGGCCGTGAACGACATCAAAGTGAATGTGTCACGTGAGCTACGTGTTTCGGAAGCAGAGCTTTATTACCCTGTGGCAGATATTGTCTGGCGCGGTGACGCACGCGGCGACCGCTATGAGCAAGTGAGCGCCATCTCTGAAAGCAGTGCGAAAGCGGCAGCACAAGACCTGACCGTCGGCCAGAAAGCGAACATCGAAATCGATGTTTTGCGCTTTCACTCTGTGACCGACAAAGCGCGCTACACTGTGGGTGGAAACCATTCGATCACTTTCATGCTGAGTGTGAAAGACCCTGAAACTGGTCTCGACTTGATGGCGCCGCGAAAGATCAAACCAGATTTGCACGCTTTTGGCGGACAAGAAGCCATTGCCGCCGACGCCCGTGGTGAGACACAAAAGAAGCGTGTCAGTGCGCATCTGGTAAACGTTATCCACAAAGAGTTGAGCGCATCGGTTGCGCCAGAAGCGATTGTGAGCCGCAATGCACAGGCCAGCCTTCCGTTTGCGCCCGTAGCTTCGCAAAACAGTCTTTACTAAGGCTTTCACAACCTGAGAAAAGTGATGTAAGGGGGCTGTATGACACAGCTCCCTTATTCCGTTATTCGCCTCAAACCCAAAGCAGACGCGCGCAAGATTCGTCACGGCGCACCTTGGGTGTTTGACAATGAACTCGTGCTTGACCGCCGTACGAAAGCCATTTCAAAAGGTGAGATTGTGCTTTTGGAAGATGCCGATCGCGCGCCCTTGGGGCTTGTCGGCTTCAACGCCGAGAGCCGTATTTCGGGGCGTATGCTGGAGCGAAATGTCAACGTTCCTGTCGATGTTGCATGGTTTAAAGCGAAGCTTTCAAAGGCTTTGGAGATGCGTGAGCGGCTTTATAGCGAACCGTTCTATCGCCTTGTCCATGCGGAGGCAGACGGGCTTCCTGGTGTGGTCATTGACCGTTTTGGTGACACGGTTGTATTGCAGCCTAACGCGGCTTGGGCCGAGATGAAGCTTGATGCGCTATGCGAAGCTTTGCTTGGGCTGGGCGGGATCACGACGATCCTGAAAAACTCGGCTGGCCGCGCCCGAGGCTTGGAAGGCCTCGACGATGTGAGCGCTGTCTTGGCGGGTGTTGCCCCAAGCGCGCCCGTACCTGTTAAGATGAACGGTGCAACCTATATGGCTGACCTCACTGGCGGACAGAAAACAGGGATCTTTTTTGACCAACGCGACAATCAGGCTTTTGCCGCAGAGCTCAGCCAAGGCGCTGATGTGCTTGATGTTTTCTCGCATGTAGGCGGGTTTGGGCTCGCGGCTTTGGCGGGAGGTGCGACAAGCGCTCTTGCTGTGGACGGCTCGGCACCTGCTCTTGAATTGGCGACTGAGGGTGCGAAGGCTTCGGGCGTTTCTGAGCGCTTTGAAACCCGTGTGTCAGATGCATTTGATGCGCTGGTGGCATTGGCGGAAGAGGGGCGTACATTTGACGTTGTGATCTGTGACCCACCCGCTTTTGCGCCGTCTAAGAAAGCGCTCGACGCAGGATTGCGGGCTTATGAGCGGATTGCACGGTTGGCTTCTGTTTTGGTCAAGGATGGCGGCTATTTGGGCCTCTGTTCGTGTTCTCATGCCGCTGACTTGAGCAAGTTTCGCGCCGCGTCTAGCCGTGGCATTGGCCGAGCGGGGCGCACAAGCCAGCTGATCCATACGGGTTTTGCAGGGCCTGATCATCCGCTGATGCCGCAGCTTGCAGAAAGTGGCTATCTCAAAGCGCTGTTTTATCGCCTGTGAAGTTACTGCTCGATACTTGCGTGCTGTATCCGACAGTTATGCGCGAGATGCTCCTTGGTGTGGCGGATGCGGGGGCGTTTGAGCCATTTTGGTCTGCTGAAATCGAGGGTGAGTGGGCACATACTGCCGAGAAGCACGAGCGAGGCGCACGTGCTTTTGCGGAAGGTGAAATTGCGTTGCTCAATGCTCGCTGGCCGAATGCGCGGGTGCGCTATGGCGATGGGCTAAAGGCGCGCCTTTGGTTGCCGGATGCGAACGATATTCATGTGCTCGCAGCTGCGATTTCAGGCTCAGCTGATGCAATCATCACATTGAATAAAAAGGATTTTCCGCCACAAATCTTGGCTGAAGAGGGGCTGAGCCTGTTGGACCCTGACGCATATTTGCGCGGACTTTGGGCCGCGCAGCCGGAGCTTGTGTCAGGCGTCGCCTCGCGGGTTTTGGCCAAGGCTCAAGAGCTGTCAGGACAGGATTGGGACATGCGCGGCTTACTCAAGAAAGCGCGTTTACCGCGACTTGCGAAGGCGCTTTCTTAGGCGTCTTGCCAACGACTTTCGAGTGCACGTATGGCGGCAATACGCTCTTCGGTTTTTGGGTGGCTCAAGAGCCATGCGGGCGGGCGGCCTGCGACCGCGCCTGTGAGGGTTTCGAGCTTGTGAAACAGCTCAATCTGCGGCGTCACGCCAAAGCCTGCCTTTGTCATCAAAGCGGCGGCGTATTCGTCGGCTTCGTATTCGTCAGAGCGTGAAAGACGGGCGGCGAGGAGGCTTGTGGCGAAGTTGGCGAGCCAGAAGCCTATCACAGGAATGAAGCGCGACAGCACAGCGCCAAGGGCCATGCGCATTGCATTTTGGCCTGAAAAATCGATCATGCGGCGGCGGGAGTGGCCAAGGGCGACATGGCCAAGCTCGTGTGCAATGACGCTGGCGAGCTCTTCGGCGGAAACTTCGTTTGATCGAAATTTGTCGTAGAACCCGCGTGTTATGAAGATGCGGCCATCGGGTGCGGCAAGGCCATTCACGGGCTCAATCTCATAAAGGTGGACACGCACGCGAGGGATGCCGAGGGCTGCTGCGAGACGTTCGAGAACAGGCTGAAACGCGGGATCGGCCAGCTCGGTGGACTTTGCATCCAGCTCTTTCAGCGTATTGCGCACGGAGAAGCGGTAAATGATGTAGCCATAAATCAGCGGCAGAAGGATTGGCAGAAGTTTTAGCATGCCACAGATATGGGGTGTTTGGAGCTACCACGCAACGGGCATTTTGGTTGGGCCGCGAAAGGCCCAGCCCGTGAAGGGAACTTCGCCATCAAGACGCAAATCGGGGCAGGCAGCGAAGAGCTTGGGCAGGGCGACCTCCGTGATCAGAGACCGTGCCACAGCCGCGCCACCGCAGAAATGCGGACCCGCTCCGAAGGGAAGACTTGGGCCAGTATTGCGCTTGATATCGAAGGTCTCTGGGGCTTCGAAATAGGCTTCATCATGGCCTGCTGAGGAGAACATAAAGAAGATACGTTCGCCTTTTGTGAACTGGACTCCACCAATGACCTCGTCTTTAGCGACCTCGCGCGGGGACATGCCTATGGGGGATATCCAGCGGAGGTATTCGTCAAACACCTCACCCCAAGTTGCGGCGCCGCTCTTTACCATGTCGAGTTGTTCTGGATGGGTAAGTAGGGCCCAAGAGGCACCAGCGATGGCGTCGCGAGGTTCGTTTTGACCCCCCGAAATGATCAGTTTGATGTTGGCACGAACGGACTCTATTGGCAGCCCAGCCTCAAGCATCACGCAAAGTGCTGACTTGTTCGGGTGTTTCGTGACAATCGGGATCATTTCGTCGATGTGATCGTCTATTGAGCGTGTGCAGTCATGGCAGTTGGCCTCAACTTCAGGCTTCCCTGCATAGTTGGCGCAGCCGTCGATCATACCTTGGCTGACGCGGTCAAGCTCGGCGGCTTCCATGTTTGTCAAGCCTGTCACGAGCTTGAGTGTCTCGGCTGAAATGACCATGGCGTAGTCTCGGACGAGATCGCAGGCTTTGTTTTCGGCTAGGAATTGCAGAAGCTTGTCTGCCTTAACATCAATTTGCGGGAGCCAGATATCGCGCATTGTCCGCGGGCTGAGCGCGGGAAAAAGCGCGCGGCGCTCAAACATATGCGCTTCGCCGTCCTTGCGCATCAGGTTCTCGCCCATAAGCTTGGTCATTAGGCCTTCGGGTTGCTCGGATGAAAAAATGTCGATGCGTTTTTCTTGGGTGAAGATGTCATCGCGGCGTGTGAAGAGCGTTGCATTTAACTCGGGCACAAAGGAGATGGGCGCGTGCGCACGCATGTGTGCCAGATCTGGATAGGGATCGGCTGCAAATCGTATCGGGTCTATGTGCGTGACAGGGGCATTGCTCATGGGGCAAGGTTAGGGGCGAGGTCAGATTCGGGCCAGCGGAATATACACAAGGCTCATGACATGCAGACTTACGACTTGGACGACGGTTATGGCGGGGCGGCAAAGCTGGGCCTAATTGTGCTCTCAACAGATGAGACGCTTGAAAATGAGGCGCGCCAAGTGCTTGCAGGGCGGGCTGTAAGTCTTGTCCATGCGCGTATCAGGGCTGAGGCTGATGTGACGCCTGAGGCTCTTAAAATGATGGAAAAAAGGCTCCCTGAGGTCGCGCAGCTTTTGCCCCAAGGGCTTAAGGCTGTGGGCTATGCCTGCACCTCAGCGAGCACTGTGATTGGGCCTGCACGGGTTGCTGAATTGGTACAAGACAGCCATCCACAGGCGGCAGTGAGTGACCCTATTTCGGCAGTCATGGCTGGACTTCACGCGCTCAAGGCCAAACGGATCGCTTTTGTCAGCCCCTATGTTAAAGAGGTGACTGCACCGATGCGCGCGCTTTTGAGCGCGAATGGGTTCGAGGCAGTGAGTGAGTTTAGTTTTGCGGAACGTGAAGATAGAAAAGTCGCGCGGATCAGTGAGCAGAGTACACTTGAAGCAATAGAAAACGTTTCGAAAATATCAGAATGCGATGCCGTTTTTGCCAGCTGCACAAACCTGCGTACCTTTGGTATTTTGGAAGAAGCAGAACAGCGCGCGGGATGCCCTGTGATCTCCTCTAATCAAGCGCTTTTGTGGCATTTGATCAAACTTGCAGGCCTGAAATCTGAGGGCTGGGGGCCAGGGGCATTGTTTAAACAATAGTTTGTGGGCCAAAATATAAACGGCGCTCGTGGTGACAGGTTGGCAGACTGTGCACTCTGGCAGCGAGACAATCGAAACGCTAGCGGCGTGCCCGCCGTCTGGAGAGTTTGAGTAACCAGCGCCCCAGAAAAAAGCTGCTGCCGAGTGCGGCAAGCAGGCCCAGCACCTGAGTGATGAGGTCGGAAGCTATCATAAGGTTGTGCGAGAAGACCTGTCCGAGCGTCACGTAAAGCGCGACCCAGAGGGCTTCGCCGGCGGCGGCCCAAAGTGTAAAGCGTGCCCAGCTGAGCCGAGCAGCCCCTGCCGCCAAATTTGCGTAGGGACCGAGCGGAGAAAAGAGCCAGCGCGTAAGAAACACGCCATAGTTGCCGTGGCTCAGAAGGTAGGCGCGCGCGCGGGAATAGAGGCGGCGGCGTTTGGGGCGGCTGGCGAGCTTGCGCTCTATAAAGGCTCCACCACCTCGGCCTGCAAAATAGCCGAGCTGATCACCCGCAGCAGCTCCAGGGAAGGCTGCGGCGGCGACCGCGCTTGCGCTCAAGTCACCAGAGGCCACAAAAGCTCCCGCTGCCAGCATCATCAGAGAGGAAGGCACTGGCAGAGCAAGACAGGAGGCAAAGGTTGTCAGGGCGAGCAGGGGTGCGCCGTAGGTGGCTAGAAGTTGGAGGAGTGTATCGCTCATTTGGGAGGCGAGTGGGCTGTCAGATAGCTCTCTGCGATAGCTATGATCGTCTCAAGAGGTACCCCGCGCTTATCGGCAATATCTTGCAGTGTGGGGCGCTCTTTGGGCGCTTCGCTGACGCCGAGATGTTTGGCTAGCTTGGGGCCGTCAACGTTCCAAGAGTTGGCAATGTAGCGTGGTGTCATCCAGCCTTCTAGGGGCTGGGCTTGATGGGCTGGGTCTGACCAGTAGATAGCGTGACGAACAAAGCCCGTCGCAAAAAACAAAACCAGTGCGAGAGTGAGAGCGAAAGCCAAAAACATTACAGGGTGGGAGCGAAGAACACCAATCAGCCCATTCTGCCGGCGAGACATCAGAGAAGCTCGCGCATGGCGGCTGTTATGCCATCAAGCGTCATCGGGTGCATGCGGTTTTCGAAAATCTCTTGGATCATCCCGATGGAGTGGGTGTAGCTCCAGTATTTCTCAGGTACTGGATTGATCCACACGTTGTTGGACCAATGTTCGCGGGTGCGCTCCAGCCAGACTTGACCTGACTCGGCGTTCCAGTGCTCGTTCGCGCCGCCAGGGTAGGCAACCTCATAGGGCGACATGGAGGCATCACCGACGAAGATACACTTGTAGTCTGCCCCGTAGGTGCGCAGAACCTCCCATGTGGGAGTTTGCTGATCCCAGCGGCGTGCGTTGTCTTTCCAGACGCCTTCATAAAGGCAGTTATGGAAGTAGAAGTGCTCAAAGTGTTTGAACTCGGATTTGGCGGCGGAGAAAAGCTCTTCGACCATTTTGATATGCGGATCCATCGAGCCGCCAATATCGAGAAATAGGAGGACTTTCACGGCGTTGCGCCGCTCTGGGCGGGTCTTGACGTCTAGGTAGCCGTGCTCGGCTGTGGCGCGGATTGTGCCGTCAAGATCAAGCTCGTCATGCGCGCCATCACGCGCCCAGCGGCGCAGGCGCTTCAGTGCAACTTTGATGTTGCGTGTTCCAAGCTCGACATCGCCATCGAGGTTTTTGAACTCGCGTTTGTCCCAGACTTTGACGGCGCTTTTGTGGCGGCTCTCGCTCTGGCCGATGCGCACGCCTTCGGGATTGTAGCCATAGGCGCCGAAGGGGGAGGTTCCGGCTGTGCCGATCCATTTGTTGCCACCCTGGTGTCGGGATTCCTGCTCTTTCAGGCGTTCTTTCAATGTTTCCATGAGCTTGTCAAAGCCGCCTAAACTTTCAATCTCGGTACGCTCTTCAGCACTCAGATGCTTTTCGGCGAGTTTCTCAAGCCAATCGGCAGGGATGTCGACTGCTTCTAAGACATCACCTAAAGGGAGATCCTCCAGTCCTTTGAAACTATGTGAAAAAGCACGATCGAAGCGATCAATGTGGCGCTCGTCTTTGACCATGGCTGTGCGCGCGAGGTAATAGAACCCTTCAATGTCATAGGTGACCAAGCCGGCTTTAACGGCCTCAAGGAAGGTCAGATATTCGCGCAGGGAGACAGGGATGCCAGCTTCTCGGAGGTTCTCAAAGAAGGGCAGAAACATCG
>NZ_JAQWYD010000014.1:0-8857 GCF_029254145.1 Lentibacter sp. | reverse complement strand
GCCCCCAATTGTGCCCCCCGCGAAACTGTAGTCGCACGCCTCGCGAGCACTTACGGAGAAACACGCCAATCTATCGGCCTTGGCTCAAACAATTCTGTGGTCGAAGTCTTTGCCAGCGTTGAAAGCGGCACATGGACAATCACGGTCACCACAGCCGCAGGCCTGACCTGCCTTGTTGCCAGTGGTCAGTCTTTTGAAACGCTGGCCGAAGCCCTACCCACAAAAGAAAATGACGCGTGAGGCCTAGGTCAGCCCGCCCCAGACAAGCTTGACCCCAGTCACAGTGAGCAAAACATAGGTGAGCGCAAAGAAAACCCGCTCGCCAATCAGAAAATGCGCTTTCACGCCAAGCCACGCGCCCAAAAGCGCAAAAGGCGCAAGCATCAAATCAAGTTTGAGCGTCTCCAACGTAAAAATACCCATGAACCCGTAAGGGATCACCTTCACAATATTGATCAGCCAAAAGACAAGCACCGTGCTGGCCTGATACTCGGTCTTGCTCGGATTGCGCGACAAGAGATAAACGGCTGCCGCAGGGCCGCCCGCATGGCTGATAAAGCTCGTAAACCCCGCCACAAGCCCCGCAACCACGCCGCCCCAAGCGGAGATGGGCCGCTTCGCTGCCCTGATCAGCCCTGCTCGCCCCGCCATCTGCCATGCGACAAACAAAAGCGCGATGCCGCCAATAATAAGCCGCAGCGTATCGGCATTGGCCCATGCGTAAAACAGCGCCCCAAGCAGCACACCCGGCACACCCGCAAGCACCAGAAGCCTTGCGTCTGCCCAGCGCCAACGCCCCCAATAGGGCTTTAGAGTGGCAAAATCGATCAGCATAAGAAGTGGCAGCATGATTCCCAGCGCCATCGCGGGCTCCACCACAAGAGCGAGAATCGCCGCCGCCGCAAACGCCGCGCCAGAGCCAAAGCCCCCCTTCGAAATGCCCGCAAAGGTCACAGCTGCGCCCGCTATAGCGAAAAATGCAAAATCCAACAGATCAGCCTTAAAGTTACGATTTCTCAATCGGTTTAACGCTATTTGCCGTCTTAAAACAAGCAGAGCCTGACCGATGCCGCAGCGCAGCACCCTTGCGTTGAGCCAAATAAAAGCCTAGGCCATGCGCCAAATTCAACCCTCACTGGAGAACCTTCATGGCCAGACCCAAAATCGCCCTCATCGGCTCAGGCATGATCGGCGGCACGCTCGCCCACCTCGCCGCCCTTAAAGAGCTTGGTGATATCGTGTTGTTCGACATCGCCGATGGCGTGCCACAAGGCAAAGCCCTCGACATCGCCGAAAGCGGCCCAGTCGAGCGCATCGACGCCGCCATGTCAGGCACAACAGACTACGCCGATATCGCTGGCGCAGATGTTTGCATCGTGACAGCAGGTGTGGCCCGCAAGCCAGGCATGAGCCGTGATGACCTCCTCGGCATCAACCTCAAGGTTATGAAATCTGTTGGCGAAGGCATTGCCGCCCACGCGCCGAACGCCTTTGTGATCTGCATCACCAACCCGCTTGATGCGATGGTCTGGGCGCTTCAGAAATTCTCTGGCCTGCCAGCGCACAAAGTCTGCGGCATGGCTGGTGTGCTTGACTCAGCACGCTTCCGTCACTTCCTTTCAGAAGAATTCGAAGTTTCTATGCGCGACGTAACTGCCTTTGTTCTCGGCGGCCACGGTGACACAATGGTTCCGCTCACGCGCTATTCCACAGTCGGTGGCATCCCGCTCCCTGACCTCGTAGACATGGGCTGGACAACACAAGAGAAGCTCGACGCAATCGTACAGCGCACCCGTGATGGCGGCGCAGAGATCGTCGGGCTTTTGAAAACTGGCTCCGCCTATTACGCGCCAGCCGCCTCAGCCATCGAAATGGCCGAAGCTTACCTCAAAGACCAGAAGCGCCTCCTGCCATGCGCGGCGCATGTTGATGGCGCCTACGGCCTCGACGGCTTCTATGTCGGCGTCCCAACAGTGATCGGCGCTGGCGGTGTCGAGCGTGTTGTTGAGATCAACATGAACAAAGACGAAAAAGCCATGTTCGACAAATCTGTCGATGCGGTCAAAGGCCTTGTCGTCGCTTGCAAAGAGATCGACGGTTCACTCGCATAAGTGAAAGACTGTCCGAAAGACACCAAGAGGCGCGCCTGTTCCGGGCGCGCCTTTTTTGTGCAGAGCTTCGCAAATCAGGCCCTCCCTGCGACGCATCAGGCCTCAAAGCCGTCATCTGCACCAAAATGATTCTCTTGCCACGCCAAGCGGTGAATTTGTGATCACACTCGCAAAACCTGTGATCACAAATCGCAGAAATATCCCCCTTCCCCTCCCAAACAAGCAAAATACTCTTAGGTTTTGCGAAACCTTGTGCGAGTAGAAGGCTAACAGCAGTAACCAGACGGGAAAGCTCTATGAACATCCACGAGTATCAAGCGAAAGCTCTGCTTCGCTCCTACGGCGCGCCGGTTTCAGATGGCCGCGTTGTCCTCAAAGCCGAAAACGCCAAAACAGCCGCAGGCGAAATGGACGGGCCCCTCTGGGTCGTCAAAGCCCAGATCCACGCGGGCGGCCGCGGCAAAGGCAAGTTCAAAGAAGCTGACGCTGGCGAAGCTGGCGGCGTACGTCTTGCGCGCTCTGTTGAAGAAGCTGCAGAAGAAGCCAAGCGCATGCTCGGGCGCACGCTTGTCACACACCAGACCGGTCCAGCGGGTAAGCAAGTCAACCGCATCTATATCGAAGATGGTTCAGGCATCGAAACAGAACTGTACCTTGCGCTGCTGGTTGATCGCCAAACAAGCCGTATCTCTTTTGTCTGCTCTACCGAGGGCGGCATGGATATCGAAGAAGTGGCAGCCGCCACACCAGAGAAAATCCTTTCCTTCTCAGTTGATCCTGCGACAGGCTACCAAGCCTTCCACGGTCGCCGCATCGCTTTCTCGCTCGGCCTCAAGGGCGCGCAGATCAAACAATGCGTTTCATTGATGGGTATTCTCTACAAAGCGTTCCTTGAGAAAGACATGGAAATGCTTGAGATCAACCCGCTCATCGTCACAGACGGCGGCGATCTGAAGGTGCTCGACGCCAAAGTCAGCTTTGATGGCAACGCGGTCTACCGCCACGCCGACATCGCCGAACTGCGCGACACCACAGAAGAAGACCCCAAAGAGCTTGAAGCGTCAAAGTACGACCTCAACTACATCGCTCTGGACGGTGAAATCGGCTGCATGGTCAACGGTGCCGGCCTTGCCATGGCAACGATGGACATCATCAAGCTCTACGGAGCCGAGCCAGCCAACTTCCTTGACGTAGGTGGCGGCGCGACCAAAGAGAAAGTGACTGAGGCGTTCAAGATCATCACCTCTGATCCGCAGGTCAAAGGCATCCTCGTCAACATCTTCGGCGGCATCATGCGCTGTGATGTGATCGCCGAGGGCGTTGTGGCGGCTGTCAAAGAAGTGGGCCTCAAGGTTCCGCTGGTGGTCCGCCTAGAAGGTACGAATGTTGACGAAGGCAAAGCCATTATCAACAACTCCGGCCTTGATGTTATTGCCGCCGACGACCTGAAAGACGGCGCGCAGAAAATTGTAAAAGCCGTCAAAGGCTAATCGTCGGGTGGGTGCACCCCACCTCCCCAACGACCCTATCTAAGGAGCCAAAACATGGCAGTCCTCGTAAACGAAAACACAAAAGTCATCTGTCAGGGCCTCACAGGCTCGCAAGGCACATTCCACACCGAACAGGCCATCGCCTATGGCACCAAGATGGTCGGCGGTGTGACACCGGGCAAAGGCGGCAGCACGCATCTTGAGCTGCCCGTCTTCGACTCGGTCCACGAAGCCATGCACGTCACAGAGGCCAACGCCTCGGTGATCTACGTGCCTCCGCCCTTCGCGGCGGACTCTATCCTTGAAGCGATCGACGCTGAAATGCCGCTGATCGTTTGCATCACCGAAGGCATCCCTGTGCTTGACATGATGCGCGTCCAGCGCGCGCTTGAAGGCAGCAAAAGCCGCCTCATCGGGCCAAACTGCCCAGGTGTCATCACGCCAGGTGCGTGCAAAATCGGCATCATGCCGGGCCACATCCACATGCGCGGCTCCTGCGGCGTTGTTTCGCGCTCGGGCACGCTCACATATGAAGCGGTCAAGCAAACAACAGACCTCGGCCTCGGCCAGTCTTCTGCTGTTGGCATCGGCGGCGACCCCATCAAAGGCACAGAGCACATCGACGTTCTGAACATGTTCCTTGATGACGACGAAACCCACAGCATGATCATGATCGGCGAAATCGGCGGCTCGGCCGAAGAAGAAGCCGCTGAATTCCTCGCAGCCCAAAAGAAAAAGGGCCGCTGGAAGCCAACAGCTGGCTTCATCGCGGGCCGCACAGCCCCTCCCGGCCGTCGCATGGGCCACGCTGGCGCAATCGTCGCTGGCGGCAAGGGCGGCGCGGAAGACAAGATCGAAGCCATGCGCAAAGCCGGTATCGTTGTGGCTGAAAGCCCAGCAAGCCTCGGCGAAGCCGTGATCGAAGCGATCGGCAAATAAGCAAAGACAATAGCGGCGGCGTATTTTGCGCCGCTGCTTTTCGCAACGCCACGAGCCAGAAACGCGCAGACCAAACGCTCGAACGCATAGGTGCATCATGACCGACCAGTCTTCCAACGACCAGTTCCACGCCTCCTCCTTCATGCAAGGCCATAACGCCGAGTATCTGGAGCAGCTCTATGGCCAATATGCCGCCGATCCGAACTCGGTTGACGACGCGTGGCGCGCGTTCTTTGGCGCGCTCGGAGATGCCGAGATGGACATTAAGGCGGAAGCCAAAGGCCCAAGCTGGGCCCGCGCCGACTGGCCGCCTGTGCCCCATGACGACCTCACCCAAGCGCTCACGGGTGAATGGGAACAAGTCGAAGTAAAAGCCGCCGCCACCAAAATTCAGGCAGGCGCGGCCAAAGCGGGCGTTGATGCCTCAAACGCGGCTGTGCGCCAAGCCGTGCTCGACAGCATCCGCGCGCTGATGATCATCCGCGCCTACCGTATCCGTGGCCACCTCATTGCCAATCTTGACCCGCTCGGACTGACCGAGCACACGCCCCACCCCGAGCTCGACCCAAAGTCATACGGCTTTACCGATGCCGACATGGACCGCCCGATCTTCATTGATAAGGTTCTGGGGCTTGATTTTGCCAATATGCGCCAGATCCTTGATATCGTGCGCCGCACCTACTGTGGCACATTCGCGCTGCAGTACATGCATATTTCCAACCCCGAAGAAGCGGGCTGGCTGAAAGAACGCATCGAAGGCTACGACAAGGAAATCAAATTCACCCGCGAAGGCCGCAAGGCGATCCTCAACAAGATGGTTGAGGCCGAGGGCTTTGAGAAATTCCTTCATGTCAAATATATGGGCACCAAACGGTTCGGCCTTGATGGTGGCGAAAGCCTCATTCCTGCGATGGAACAGATCATCAAACGCGGCGGCGCACTCGGCATTCGCGAAATGGTCATCGGCATGCCTCACCGTGGCCGCCTCAACGTGCTCGCCAACGTGATGAGCAAGCCGTATCGCGCGATCTTCAACGAGTTTCAGGGCGGCAGCTTCAAACCCGAAGATGTCGACGGCTCGGGCGACGTAAAATATCACCTCGGCGCAAGCTCGGACCGCGAGTTTGACGGCAACTCTGTCCACCTCAGCCTCACAGCTAACCCCTCACACCTTGAGGCGGTCAACCCCGTTGTGCTCGGCAAAGTCCGCGCCAAACAAGACCAACTCGGCGATACAGAGCGCAAGCAAGTCATGGCAATTCTGTTACACGGCGATGCGGCCTTTGCAGGCCAAGGCGTTGTGGCCGAAGGCTTGGGCCTCTCAGGCCTCAAAGGCCACCGCACAGGCGGCACGATGCATATTGTGGTCAACAACCAGATCGGTTTCACCACCGCGCCGCATTTCTCTCGGTCTTCGCCTTACCCAACAGACATCGCTCTGATGGTCGAAGCGCCGATCTTCCACGTCAATGGAGACGACCCGGAGGCCGTGGTCCACGCGGCCAAAGTGGCGACAGAGTTCCGCCAGAAGTTTGGCAAAGACGTGGTGATCGATATTTTCTGCTACCGCAGGTTTGGCCACAACGAGGGCGACGAGCCCATGTTCACAAACCCGCTCATGTACAAAAAGATCAAGAAACAAAAGACCACGCTTAGCCTCTATACCGCTGAGCTGGTCAAAGACGGCCTCATCCCAGAAGGCGAAATCGAAGATATGAAAGCCGCCTTCCAAGCCCATCTGAGCGAGGAGTTCGAGGCAGGTAAAGACTACAAACCCAACAAAGCCGACTGGCTGGATGGCAAGTGGTCTCACCTCAACCGCGACAAAGAAGAGTATCAGCGCGGCGAAACTGCGATCAAGCCTGAGACATTCGCCGAGATCGGCCGCGCGCTCAGCACAGCACCCGCCACTTTGCCGCTTCACAAGACAGTGGGCCGCTTGCTGGAAAGCAAGGCGCAGATGTTTGAAACAGGCGAAGGCTTTGACTGGGCCACAGGCGAAGCGCTGGCCTTTGGCTCGCTGCTCTCCGAAGGCTACCCTGTCCGCCTCTCAGGGCAAGACGCCACACGCGGCACCTTCTCGCAGCGCCACTCAGGTATCATCAACCAAGACACGGAAGAGCGCTACTACCCGCTCAACAACATCCGCGCAGGTCAGGCCCAGTATGAAGTCATCGACTCCATGCTGTCAGAATATGCGGTTCTTGGGTTTGAGTACGGCTACTCTTTGGCTGAACCAAACGCCCTCACACTCTGGGAAGCCCAGTTCGGTGACTTCGCTAACGGCGCGCAGATCATGTTTGACCAGTTTATTTCATCAGGCGAAAGCAAATGGCTGCGCATGTCTGGTCTGACAGTGCTTCTGCCACACGGCTACGAAGGCCAAGGCCCAGAGCACAGCTCGGCCCGCCTTGAGCGCTTCTTGCAGCAATGTGGCCAAGACAACTGGATCGTCGCCAACTGTACGACACCTGCCAACTACTTCCACATCCTGCGCCGCCAGCTGCACCGCACCTTCCGCAAGCCGCTGATCCTGATGACGCCAAAGTCGCTCCTGCGCCACAAGCTCGCGGTCTCAAAGGCTGAAGAGTTCACCACAGGCTCAAGCTTCCACCGCATCCTCTGGGACGACGCTCAATACGGCAACTCCGATACGGTTCTCGCGAGCGACGACAAAATCAAACGTGTCGTCATGTGTTCGGGCAAAGTCTATTATGACTTGCTGGAAGAGCGTGACGCGCGCGGCATTGACGATATTTATCTGATGCGCGTTGAACAGTTCTATCCCTTCCCCGCTCAATCGGTCGTTAAGGAGCTGTCTCGCTTCAAAAACGCCGAAGTGGTCTGGTGTCAGGAAGAACCAAAGAACCAAGGCGCATGGACTTTCATCGAGCCTAATATCGAATGGGTCCTCGGGCGTATCAAAGCCAAGCACGGCCGCCCGACTTATGCAGGCCGCGCCGCAAGCGCCTCGCCCGCAACAGGCCTTGCCTCAGCCCACAAAGCACAACAAGCCGCACTCATTGACGATGCGCTCACACTGAAAAAAGGGAAATAACCCATGACCGAAGTTCGCGTTCCTACACTGGGTGAATCCGTCACCGAAGCCACAGTCGCCACATGGTTCAAAAAGCCAGGTGATGCGGTCCAAGCCGACGAAATGCTCTGTGAGCTTGAAACAGACAAGGTGACTGTTGAAGTCCCAGCGCCCACAGCAGGCACGCTGGGCGAGATCATCGCCGCCGAAGGCGAGACAGTGGGCGTTGATGCCCTTCTCGCCACAATCAACGCAGGCGAAGCCGCAGCAGCAGCCCCCAAAGCCGCCGCCGCGCCCGCCGGAGCCTCAGCCTCAGCCGCTGCCGTTGATGTCATGGTGCCGACACTTGGCGAAAGCGTCACAGAAGCGACAGTTTCAACTTGGTTCAAGCAAGTCGGCGATACCGTCGCCCAAGACGAAATGCTCTGCGAACTTGAGACAGACAAAGTCAGCGTCGAAGTGCCAAGTCCCGCCGCAGGCGTTCTGACAGAGATCATTGCCGCCGAAGGCGCAACTGTTGACGCAAGCGCAAAGCTCGGCGTGATCAGCTCGGGCGAAGGCGCAACAGCCGCCGCAGCACCTGCTGCTGCCCCCGCTCCAGCGCAAGCCGCCGCCACAGCAGGCGCCAAAAATGCGCCCTCAGCTGAGAAAATGATGGCTGAAAAAGGCCTCGACGCCAATGCCGTTGCAGGCACAGGAAAAGACGGACGGATCATGAAAGAAGACGTTATGAAAGCCGCCGCCTCCGTAGGCTCTGCCGCTGCAGCGGCCCCGGCACCCGCAGCACAAGCGCCACGCGCACCCGTTTCGGCCGATGACGCGGCCCGCGAAGAGCGCGTCAAGATGACCCGCCTGCGCCAGACCATCGCGCGCCGCCTCAAGGAAGCGCAAAATACAGCTGCCATGCTGACGACCTACAACGAAGTCGACATGACGGCCGTTATGGAGCTGCGCAACCAGTACAAAGGCGAGTTCGAGAAAAAGCACGGTGTACGCCTCGGCTTTATGTCTTTCTTCACAAAGGCTTGTGTGCACGCCCTCAAGGAAGTGCCTGAAGTCAACGCAGAGATCGACGGAACAGATGTGGTTTATAAAAACTTCGTCCACATGGGCATCGCCGCAGGCACACCCACGGGCCTTGTTGTGCCTGTCATCCGTGATGTCGACCAGATGAGCTTCGCCGCCATCGAAAAAGCCATCGGCGAAAAAGGCCGCCGTGCGCGCGACGGCAAGCTCTCCATGGCCGAAATGCAGGGTGGAACCTTCACCATCTCCAACGG
>NZ_JAQWYD010000013.1:0-36623 GCF_029254145.1 Lentibacter sp. | reverse complement strand
CCTATGCGGAGAGTGCCGGGGTCACCGTTGACGATATTGCCAAGCGCCTGATGGACAATGGCTTTCATGCGCCAACCATGAGCTGGCCTGTCGCGGGCACGCTTATGATCGAGCCGACGGAGTCAGAGACAAAGGCCGAGCTTGACCGTTTTTGTGACGCTATGCTTGCGATCCGCGAAGAGATCCGTGAGATCGAAGAGGGCAAGATGGACGCGGAAAACAACCCGCTGAAGAATGCGCCGCATACAATGGAAGACCTCGTGCGAGAGTGGGACAGGCCTTATTCGCGCGAGCAGGCTTGCTTCCCGAAGGGGGCGTTCCGTGTGGATAAATACTGGCCACCCGTGAACCGTGTCGACAATGCGTATGGTGATCGTCACCTTGTCTGCACCTGTCCTCCGCTTGAGGACTATGCTGAAGCGGCTGAGTAAAAAGAGGGGTTGCGCTTTGGCTTTGCCAAAGCGCCCTGGCGAGGGGGCTTTGCCCCCTCGCGCTCCCCCAGGATATTTTTAGAAAGAAAAAGGCGAGTTTGCCTGCACTTTATGATGGGTGTCAGCCGTCGCCGCGCAGAATTTGGGCGGGCTTTGTTCTGAGGGCGCGCAGTGAAAACCCTACATTGGCGATAAGGTTGGCGAGAATGCCACAGGCGAGGATGGTGAACGCGGAGGGCCATATCACTGCAAAATCGCTATCAAAGACGAAATGATTGACGGCCCACGCACCAGTAAGGCCAGCGGCCAGTGCCACGATGGCTGCAGCGGCGCCAAGTAGACCTGCGCGCAGTAAGAAGGAGCGCAGGATTTGAGCCCGGGTCGCACCGAGAGATTTTAGGATTGCAGCCTCGCGGCTGCGTGCGGGAGCGCCTGTACCTGCGGCCCCGATGAGCACGACAAAGCCTGCGAGAATAGCAGCTGCGGCCCCCCAGCGTGTGGCCCCTGCAAGCGCGCCGAGCACCTCTGAGACACGCGCGATGGCTTCGCCCACGGGCACGCCTGTGATATTTGGATAGGCGCGTGACATATCGCGAAGGATGGCGGCCTCGGCCTCAGGCGCAGCATAGACTGTGGCGATAAAACTATGTGGCGCACCTGCTACGGCTCCAGGATTGAGCGCCATGACAAAGCCGATGCCCGCGGTGGAGAAATCCACATCGCGCAGGCTGGTGATGGGGGCCTCTATCGGGCGGCCGAGGATGTTGAGTGTGAGCACATCGCCGATCTTGAGGCCGATTTCTTCGGCTTCTTCAGCAGCGAAGCTGATTTGAGGCGGACCATTTGCCCCAAGCGGCCAATGCTCGCCTTCAACAATGCTCCAGTTTTCGGGGAGCTCGTCATAATAGGTGATGCCGCGGTCGCCCTCGACGACCCAATGCCCAGGCGCGACCTCTGTGGCGGGGATACCATTGATCTTGGAGAGGATGCCGCGCAGCATGGGCGCTGTTTCGATACGGTTGACCGCAGGGTTATCTTTGAGCTTGGCTTCAAATGGGCCCATCTGATCTTTCTGAACATCGATGAAGAAAAACGACGGCGCAATTTCAGGAAGATCGCCGGTGATGGCGCGACGCAGGTTGCCATCGATCTGGCCAACTGTTGAGAGCACGGCTAGACCGAGGCCAAGGGAGAGAACTGTTGTCAGCGCATCCGAGCGGGCTCCACCAATGGAGGCCAACGCAAGGCGGCGCATAGGGTGTTTGGCGAGGGGCCGTAGCCGGCGGGCGAGCGCGCGCAGGCCAAGTGCAGCGAGTGCGAGAACAGCAAGAGCGGCGGCGAGGCCGAAGCTGGTGTATAGCGTGAGTGTGACGCTGCCTGAAAACCAGACAGCTGCACCAATCAGAGCCGTAGACAGGGCGATCAGCAAGATCAGATAGGGCCAGCGGGGCAAGCCGCCTGTGCTTGCTTCACTTTCACGAAAGAGCGTGGCTGCGCGCACGTTTTCGCTACGGGCCAAGGGCCATATGGTGAAGATTGCGGCTGTAAGTGTGCCATAGAGCGCCGCTTCAATCAGCGGGCCAGGGTAAAACGCAAAGCTTGCTGGGACTGGCAAAAGCGTGCTGAGCCAAGGACCAAGAAGCAGTGGGCCGCCCCCGCCGAGGAGCAGACCAAGGCCGATGCCGAGCAGGGCCATCACGGCGATTTGGACCGCGTAACTTGTGAGAATTGTGGTGCGCGAGGCGCCAATGCTGCGCAGGGTGGCAATAACACGTGTTTTGCGTGCAAGATAAGCGCCAACGGCGATTGAGACGCCAATACCGCCCATGGCGAGCCCTGAAAAACCGACGAGCACGAGAAAGGCGGCTAAACGTTCAATAAAAGCAGAGGCCTGAGGAGCTGCGTTGCGGGCATCTGTCCAGCGGATGCCGCTGTCTGGCAGAGCGGCGCGCAGGTCAGCTTCTAGTGCGTCAAGGTCTGTGTCTGCGGGGAGATCAAGCTGATAAGAGCTATCAAAGAGGGTACCAGAAGAGAGCAAGCCCGAGCCATCCAGAGCACTGCGATAGAGCAGCGTGCGAGGCCCAAAAGAGAAGCCTGAGGCAACATTGTCGGGCTCACCCGTGAGTGCGGCGCGCAGGGTAAAGCTGGCCTCACCGAGGGAGAAGCTTTGGCCGACCTCTAGGCCGAGACGGGCGATCAGCTGAGGATCCATGACCGCTCCGTATGTGCCGCTGCGCGCTTCTAACGCCTCGTCCAAGGGCATGTCGGGCTCCAGTGTGACGGCACCTGTAAGAGGATAAGCGGTATCAACGGCTTTGACCTGCGTTAGCACGCGCAGGTCGCCTACAGCGGCGAGGGAGCGAAAATCGGCGATTTCGGAGAGCCGTTTGGCGCGGGCTTCAAGGGCGGCGCGCTCCTCGGGGCTGGCAAAGCGATAGGTCAGTGAAACCTGTGCGTCACCGCCCAAAAGCACGGCGCCGTTATCGGCAAGGCCGCGCTCGAGGGCTTCGCGGATTGTGCCGATGGCGGCGATAGCCGCCACGCCGAGAGCTAGGCAAATCAGAAAAACATAAAAGCCGCGCGCGCCCCCCTTTAGCTCAGCGCGGGCTAGGCGAAGCGATGTTGAGAGGCTCATGCGGCGGCCCCTTCAGCCATCAGTGCGCCGCCAGACAGTCGGATGACGCGGGCGCACCTTTCGGCCAAGGCTGTATCATGGGTGACAAGGACCAGGGTTGTGCCAGAGGCAGCGCAGAGATCAAATATAAGATCAGCTACGGCCGCGCCTGTGACGCTGTCAAGATTACCTGTTGGTTCGTCGGCCAGAAGAAGTTTGGGTTTGGGTGCCAGAGCGCGGGCAAGGGCGACGCGTTGTTGCTCCCCGCCGGAAAGTTGCGCAGGGAAATGGCCTGCGCGGGCCTCTAGGCCCACGGTGGTAAGGCCCGCGCGGGCTTGGCCTACGGCATCGGGCGCGCCTGCGAGCTCAAGCGGGAGCGCGACATTTTCGAGCGCGGTGAGCGTTGGAATAAGGTGGAAAGATTGGAAGACAATGCCCATATGAGCGAGACGGAACTTTGCCAAGGCGTCCTCATCCATTTGACCAAGGTCTTGTCCGAGAGCGAGCACCTGACCGCTTGTCGCGCGCTCAAGGCCCCCCATGAGCATGAGGAGCGAAGATTTGCCCGACCCAGAAGGGCCCGTGAGTGCGAGCGTCTCGGAAGGGTTTACGGCGAGGCTGATGCCCGACAGAATGGTGACGGCCCCTGTGTTGCCTGAAAGCGAAAGACCAGCTTGAGTAAGCTGCAAAATTGGAGACGTCATGAGAAATAACCTGTTGCTACATTTGCCTTTTTCATATGGGGCTGCGCGGGCAATACGCAAGGCGGCATTGGCTTTTGTCCTAATTTGTATGAGCTCAAATGCCTCTCTGGCGGGCTCTCTGCGTATTTTGGCCTTTGGAGACAGTCTCACGCAAGGGTATGGGCTAATGGAGGCGGACGGGCTCGTGCCGCAGCTTCAGGCCTGGCTCAACACACATGAGGCCGGTGTGACTGTCGTCAATGGCGGGGTGTCGGGCGACACAACTGCAGGAGGCGCTGCGCGGATTGATTGGAGCCTGAGCCCTGATATTGGAGCGGTGATGATTGCCTTGGGGGGCAATGACATGTTGCGCGGCTTGGCTCCGAGCGAAGCAAAGGCGAACTTGACCAAAATTGTGGAAGCGGTACAGGGCGCCGGCCTTCCTGTGCTTTTGATTGGGATGCAAGTGCCAGGCAATTATGGTGCGGAGTATCAAGCAGAGTTTGAGGGCCTTTATGCCGAACTGGCTGAGGACTACGGTACGCTTTATGAGCCGCAATTTTTGAGCGCTTTGGGGCAGGTCCCTGCTGAGGCCTTGGTTTGGATGCAGAGCGATGGAATACATCCGAATGAAGAGGGCGTAGCTAGAATCGTTGAAGTGCTTGGACCGCGTGTGCTTGAGCTTGCCGAGATGGCCGCCTCTAAAGAGTAGGGGCGCTTAGCGTGCCGTGAGACGGCTTGGAAGCGCTCTATCTGCAAGGGCTTGGACGACGGTCAGAGGCACGGTGAGTAGCGTGGGAACCAATGCGCAGGCCAAATAAAGAGAAAATGCCGCAAATGCTCCGAGCCCAAGGGCGAAATAAGCGAATACGGACGCTATAAGCCCGATGAAGCTTCCAGAGAGGAGTGCGACGATAAACATCTGATGACCTTTTGCGTTAACCTTCGCCGTTTTTGTGACGGCGTAAAGCGGCGAGAATGTGGCAGCACTTGGGAAAAGAACAGGCACTGGCTTCAGAAGCTATGGCCCAAAGATTACCAAGGGGTTAAACTTGGGGAAATAGCCAAGAAAAAGGATCGCGAAATGACTGAAATTGAGCCCAAAGGCGATCTGACATTGCGCACTCTTGCGATGCCTGCCGATGTGAATGTGAACGGCGATATTTTTGGCGGGTGGGTTTTGTCTCAAATGGATATTGCCAGTGGAATTGTGGCTGCCGAGCGTGCTGCGGGGCGGGTTGCGACTGTGGCTGTTGACGCGATGAAATTTATCAGTCCCGTGCAGGTCGGCGATGTGCTTTGTGTCTATGCCTGGATCGACCGAGTGGGCAACACCTCTATGGCGATCGGCCTTGAGGCCTGGGCACTGCGGCGGCATACAGGGCTTCGTGAAAAGGTCACCGAGGGGCTTTTTACCTATGTTGCGATTGACGACACTGGACGCCCGCGGCCTGTGCCTAAAAAGGGAACGGCCACGAGCTAAGAACCTTATTTTACAGCTGTAATCAGGAACTCTACTTTGTAATCGGGCGTGGCCAGCTTGGCCTCGCCACAGGCGCGCGCGGGCGTGTGGCCTTGTGGAACCCATGCATCCCAGATCGCATTCATGGCAGCGAAATCGGCCATGTCTGCGAGCCAGATCGTGCATTGCAGGATTTTGGTCTTGTCCGAACCGACTTCGGCCAGAAGGCTGTCGATCTGAGCAAGGCAATCTTTGGTTTGCTGGGTGACGTCGGCCTCTGGGCTACCGACTTGGCCCGCGAGATAAATCATATCGCCGTGGGTGACGATTTGGCTCATGCGGGCATTGGTGTGATGACGTGTGATCTCGGCCATGGGGCGTTCCTTTTTATTGACCTGGAAACCCTAGGGGAGGCTTTGAAAGATGGGAAGAGGGTGCAGGCTTTCCCCTGTAAATTTGCGATATGCAGGGCTAGGGTTAGGCTCTGTTTTAACAAGTCATTGGGGGTAATATGTTTGAATTCCTGAAGAATATCGCAAGTAAAGCCGGCGGCAAGCCCGAGGCGCAGCGAGCGCGTGTGGAGCGGGCCTTAGGCGAGATTAACTCTGTTTTGGCGGAGCTGGAGGTAAAGCCGAAACTCAGCTTTGACCCCGCCACGGGGGCGCTTGAGCTTGAACTGCCTGAACAAATGCCCGACGAACGCTTGGCTTTGCCAGCGCCAGAGGCCGATCCAAACGAAGACAAAGAAGCAGCCTAAACGCAAAAGGCGCACCCCGAGGGATGCGCCTTTAATTGTTCTATAATAACAGCTTACATCAATTCGATGTTTGACGCTGCTTCACGGCCGTCACGGCCTGCTTCGATGTCGAAGCTAACTTTTTGGTTGTCGGCGAGACCTGTGAGGCCTGCGCGCTCAACGGCTGAGATGTGTACGAACACGTCTTTTGAGCCGCCATCGGGAGCGATAAAGCCGAAGCCTTTGGTTGAGTTGAACCATTTTACTGTGCCAGTAGCCATCAGTGTTTTCCTTAGATAATGTTGCCCGCGAAAGTGCAGCAACCCGGCTTATCACGTCGTCGTCGTCTAGAACTGTGAGCCGGTGGTCGGAAAACAGGGGTCGAGTAGAAGATCGTAGCAAGCGTTATATGGCATTGATCTGGATTCGTTACAAGAGGGGCAGCGTACGCTCACGTTAACGGGCAAAACTCTGCTCAAAACGGGGGGGGTGAAAAGCGTGCACAACCCGTGCACAACCCGTGCACCGCCTGAATCGGATTTCTGTTAAGAGAAAATTAGTTAATGCAGCGCGCGGTGATCTTGTACGGGCGCTGTTTCTTTATATATTTAATTTGGAATATGATGGAGGCTAAGATGGCTGGTAAGAAACTGACATGCCTTGACTGCGCCCAAGTGAACCGCGTGCCCGAAGAGCGGCTCTCGGAGGCCAAATGCGGGACCTGTGGTGCGAAACTTGTGTCGCAGAAGGCGGTGGAGATCGACTTTGCGACGCTGCAAAAGGCGGCGCGCAATGACGAGCTTCCGCTTGTTGTGGACTTCTGGGCGCCGTGGTGCGGGCCGTGCAAGATGATGGGCCCCGAGTTTAACAAAGCCGCCGATGTGCTGGCGGGCAAAGCGCGGCTTGTGAAGGTGAACACAGAAGACGAGCCGAAAGCGGGGCAGGCTTACGCGATACGCGGCATCCCGACGATGGTGCGCTTTGAGGGCGGCAAGGAAAAGAAGCGGCAGAGCGGGGCTATGCGGGCGGGGGATATTGTGAGTTGGGTAGGGTGAGGTTTGGTGGGGTGGTGGGTTAGCAGCTACGCTGCGGGTTCTGTCGAAAAAAGAGGGGCGGCCCTGAAGCCGCCCAACGTTCAAACGAACAAGCCGATGATTGCCAGCAAGAGTGCAATGGTTCCGATGACATCGGAATATGACACTCGCCCCTCTATTTTATATGAAAATCGCATTGGAATTGTCCTTAGCGATGCTCATGCGCACGAGCGTTGAAGAACACTCAGTTGATTAGACTGCCCTTGCTAGCAGTTTGAACAACCGTTCGGCCGATTGGTTGCTCGGTCGAAGTGCCACCCGTTTGCATTACTCATTGAATCACTCGTAGAGTTGCTACGGACACCCCTTAGCCTTTCACCGCTAGGCTACTCGACATAGCCCCGCTAAGGGCTGGCCATGGCGTCAGGCTTCCCGCCATCACCAATGGTTGATATAGATTTAGTTTGTGCAAGCCTGGGTTCAATAGTTTCATGCGGAATAGCAGCGCAGCTGCCCGCACATCGCTGGGCCGCCCCTTCGGCACAGCGATTTGGTGAGGTGGCGGCGTTGTCGTGAGGGTTTGCGGATTTGGCTGGGATAAAGTGCCAAGACACTGGCGTTGGATCGCTGCGCCGCGGCCCAGCGATGTGTGGTCCGCGGTGGTGGGGTTCTTAACGACTAAACTTCTTATGCTTGAGCCTCTTCGGCTCCAGAGCATCGGCGCCGAGCCTACGCTTTTTGTCTTCTTCGTAGTCCTCAAAGTTGCCTTCGAACCATTCGACGTGTGCATCGCCTTCAAAGGCGAGCATGTGGGTACAGATACGGTCAAGGAAGAAGCGGTCGTGGGAGATGACCACGGCGCAGCCGGCGAAGTCGGTGAGGGCGTCTTCCAGCGCGCGGAGCGTCTCGACGTCAAGGTCGTTGGTTGGTTCGTCGAGGAGCAGCACGTTGCCGCCTTCTTTGAGCAGGCGCGCCATGTGAACGCGGTTGCGCTCGCCGCCTGAGAGGAGGCTGAGCTTTTTCTGCTGGTCGCCGCCTTTGAAGTTGAAGCTTGAGCAATAGGCGCGGGAGTTTACCTCGGCGTCGCCCAGCTGGATGATGTCATTGCCGCCCGAGATTGCCTCCCAAACCGTGGCGTTGTCATCCAGATCGTCGCGGGACTGGTCCACATAGGAGAGCTGCACCGTGTCGCCATAGGTGACGGAGCCTTCATCGGGCTGTTCCTGACCTGTGAGCATTTTGAAGAGCGTGGATTTACCCGCGCCGTTCGGGCCGATCACGCCGACAATGCCGCCAGGGGGCAGGGCAAAGGAGAGACCTTCAACGAGGAGCTTGTCGCCCATCGCTTTTTTGAGGCCGTCCACTTCGATCACCTTGCCGCCAAGGCGTGGGCCATTGGGAATGATGATCTGGGCGCGGCCAACTTTTTCGCGCTCGGACTGGCTTGCCAGCTCGTTATAGGCGTTGATACGGGCCTTTTGCTTGGCTTGGCGTGCTTTTTGGCCTTGGCGCATCCACTCAAGTTCGCGCTCAAGCGTCTTTTGCTTGGATTTGTCTTCTTTGGCTTCTTGGGAGAGGCGCTTGGCTTTTTGCTCGAGCCATGCGGAGTAGTTGCCCTCGTAGGGGATGCCTTTTCCGCGGTCGAGCTCCAGAATCCAGCTTGTGATATCGTCAAGGAAGTAGCGGTCGTGGGTGACGCAGAGGATTGTGCCTGCGTAGTCGATCAGGTGCTGCTGGAGCCACGCGATGGTTTCGGCGTCAAGGTGGTTGGTCGGTTCGTCGAGCAGAAGCATGTCAGGCGCTTCGAGGAGCAGTTTGCAGAGCGCGACGCGGCGGGCTTCACCGCCTGAGAGAGAGGACACTTCGGCGTCATCGGGCGGGCAGCGCAGAGCTTCCATCGCGACATCGATCTGGCTGTCCAGATCCCAGAGGTTTTCGGCGTCGATCTGGTCTTGGAGTTCGGCCATTTCATCGGCTGTCTCGTCGGAATAGTTCATCGCAAGTTCGTTGTAGCGCTCAAGCTTGGCTTGCTTGGCCGCAACGCCGAGCATCACGTTGCCACGTACATCGAGGGTTTCGTCAAGCTTTGGCTCTTGGGGGAGGTAGCCGACGCGTGCGCCTTCGGCGTGCCAGGCTTCGCCCTGAAAGTCTTTGTCCATGCCCGCCATGATTTTCATCAGGGTGGATTTACCCGAGCCGTTGACGCCCACGACACCGATTTTGACACCGGGGAGGAAGTTAAGGTGAATGTTTTCAAAGCACTTCTTGCCACCGGGGTAGGTCTTGGAGACGCCCTGCATGTGGTAGACGTATTGATAAGCGGCCATGTGGGAACCCTCTTGAGCTGAATGGGATGTGTCAGGGGGGTGATAGCCTTTGGTGGGCGCAGGGGCAATCCGCTAGTTTTGGGCTGTGTGGCCTGTGTCGGAGGGATATTTGGACCAAAAAGAAAGAGCGCCCCATGCGAGTTGACTTAGGTGCGCGGGCTGGCCAGAACAGGCGGATGAAACAGGGTTTGCCATATGTGCCCGACGGGCGGGTGATCGGGCTGCTGGGCGGCTCGTTTGACCCTGCGCACAAGGGGCATGTGCACATCACGCGCGAGGCGCTCAAGCGATTTGGGCTGGATGAGGTCTGGTGGTTGGTAAGCCCCGGCAATCCTTTGAAGGCAGAAGGGCCAGCGCCAATAGCTGAGCGGATGGCGCGAGCGCGGGATGTGATGCAGCATCCGCGTGTCAAAATCAGCGATTTCGAGCAACGAGCGGGCACGCGCTACACTGCCGAGACACTGCGGGCGCTTATGGCGGTGTATCCCAAGGTGCGGTTTGTCTGGCTGATGGGGGCTGACAATCTGGCGCAATTTGATCAGTGGCGCGACTGGCGCTGGATCATGGAGCATGTGCCTGTTGGTGTACTGGCGCGGCCTGAGGAGCGCTTGCGGGCGCGCGGTGCAACCGCGGCGGACATTTACCGCCGCTTTCGACTGCAAAGCCGTGAGAGCCATGCGCTTGGGGAGAGCGTGGCGCCGGCGTGGTGTTTTGTGAACGTGCCGATGCGTGACATCTCCTCCAGTGACATTCGCGCGAGAGGCGCTTGGTAGCGCTTGTTTGCGTCCTGAATTTGGGCTTATGTTTGCTTCATGATGCGTATGATTTCCAAACGTTTTTTTCTCACGGCGGGGTTTTCGGCCCTTGCCACCATGGCTTGCGCGCGTGCGCCTGAGCGCTCGTTGCGCCCACAGGGACGCCCCGCTCATGGCAGCGCAGGCGCCGCCACAGCCCCCTCCACAGCTGGACCAACGCAGCCTAAAGTTGCCAGTGCGCAGGCGCTGATTGCGCGGGCTGAGCTGGGCGGAAAAGTCGGGTTTGCGGTGGCGGATGCCAAGACAGGGCTTGTGCTGGAGAGCGGAAATGGGCGCACGGGGCTGCCGCCTGCGAGTGTGACCAAGGCGGTGACGGCGCTCTATGCGTTGGCGACATTGGGCGCGGGGCATCGTTTTTACACGGAGCTGCGCCTTTCGGGGACGATCAGCAACGGCGTTTTGCAGGGCGATCTTATCTTGAAGGGGGGGGGCGATCCGACGCTGGACACAGATCGGATGGCAGAGCTTGCGCGCGCGCTCAAAGCGGCAGGGCTGCGCGAGGTCAAAGGCAAGTTTATTGTTGATGGCACGGCGCTGCCCAGTCTCGACGAGATCGACCGCGACCAACCCGAGCATGTGGGCTATAACCCCGCGATTTCGGGGATCGCGCTCAACTTTAACCGTGTTCATTTTGAGTGGAAGCGTGCAGGCGGGAAGTGGAGCACCACGATGGATGCACGTTCCGATCGTTATCGCCCCAATGTGCGCTTTGCGAAGATGAAGATCGCGAGCCGCGATGCGCCTGTCTATACTTATGCAAGCAAAGGCCAAGAGGACCACTGGAGCGTTTCAGTCCAGGCTCTTGGTAAGGGTGGGTCGCGTTGGCTACCTGTGCGCCAGCCAGAGCTATACGCGGGCGAAGTCTTGCGTGAGTTGGCGCGGGCGCAAGGCGTCAGTCTGCCACAGCCGCAAAAGGGCGCGGCGCGGGGCGGTGAACGTGTCCTTCTGCGCCAGCAGAGCGCTGAGCTGCGAAGTATTTGTCAGGATTTTCTGAAGTATTCCAATAATATGATGACCGAGATGGTTGGGCTTGCGGCGACAGCGGCGCGCAGCGGGCGGCCCGTGAGCCTCAAAGCGAGCGCTGGCGAAATGAGCCGTTGGGCCGCGGCGCAGCTCGGGATGGGCGGTAGCCGTTTTGTCGACCACTCTGGACTTGGCGAAGACTCTCGCGCCACGGCGGAAGACATGGCCAAAGCGCTGGTGGCGGCGCGTTCTGAAATAGCGCCTATCCTGAAGCCGATCGCCTTGCGCGATGCAAAAGGGCGCGTGAAAAAAGATCATCATATTGATGTCCATGCCAAGACGGGCACGCTCAATTTTGTCAGCGCTTTGGCGGGCTATGCCAAGGGGGCAGACGGCACTGTCATGAGCTTTGCTATTTTTGCAGCTGACACCGACAGGCGCGCACGCATCAAGCGCAGTGAGCGGGAAAATCCGAAGGGCGCACGCAGCTGGAATAAGCGCGCGAAAGTTTTGCAGCAAGACCTGATCGAGCGCTGGGGCACGCTTTACGCGAGCTAGCAGCGCGGCTCAGTCACGGATCACAACTTTCATATTTTTGAGCCCGACATTGCGCGTCATGTTGAAGAGGACGGCGGCATGCTCTGGGTGAAGGCGCACGCAGCCTGCGGAAGCGGGGCGGCCAAGGCGGGAGATATTGTTTGTCCCGTGAATTGCGAAATTGCCGCTGTAAAAGATCGAGTAGGGCATCGGTGCGTTATTCTAGAGGCTTGATTTGTGATGGCGCGAGAGGTGTTTTGCAGACCAAGTGCCTCGCGGCGTCCATTTGCCTTTGCGGGCTGTCGATACGCTCCATGTGTAAAGATGCTTGCCGTTTGAGTAGACCCGCATCTTTTGTTCTGAAACATCGACTTTGGCGACAACACCCGCTTGGGTCAGAGTGGCGCATAGTAAAAAGAACACCGCATAAAACACAGACCGCATAAATATCCCCCAAGGATTCTTACATAACCCAGTTTTGCGGAGAATTTGCCATGTGGCAATGGGGCTGTGCCCAAAGGCTTAGAGCGTGATGTGGCGCGCGCGGGCGCCGCGCTCGATGGCGGCGGCGTGGAGACGGTCAAGCGAGAGCTCGTAGCGGATTTCTTCAAGCAAGCGCAGCTCTGTCTCGGCCAAGGTTCCGTCTGCGGCTGCGACATCGCAGGCAAGCGCATAGGCTGTCTCGTAGAGTGCTTCCGGAAGATTGTCGCGGACAAGCCCGAAGAGAGCATCAAGGCCGTCTTCTTGAGCAAAAAGATCAAATACCACTTGTGCGGTGCGGTTCATGCGGTCGATGTCATAGGCGGCAAAAACGGGCAGCATATTGACCGCGTTTTCGATTTTGATGAGCTCAGCGGTGCGAATATCTTCATCGGAGGCTGAAACGGCAATCATGACTGCGACCAGGCAGTCTTGGGGTGACATGGGGTGCGGCGATGAATCTTGCATTTCGGGCGCTCCTTAAGGGCTTTGTTGCAGTGCAGAATATTGACCAATGGCGCGCTTGCCAATAGGAAGCATGAAGTTTGGCCTCTGCATTGTGTAGATGGGTCTTAATGGAGAAGAATACCATGTCGGCACTGCGTGACGCTGCGATGAACTCGAAAGCTTGGCCCTTTGTGGAAGCGCGCCGCGTTTTGAAGCGTTATGAAAAGCAGCCGCCGAAGAAGGGCTTTGTTCTGTTTGAAACAGGTTATGGCCCGTCAGGCTTGCCTCACATCGGAACCTTTGGCGAAGTGGCACGCACGAGCATGATCCGCCACGCCTTTAGTGTGATCAGCGATCTGCCGAGCAAGCTTGTCTGTTTTTCTGACGATCTTGACGGGATGCGTAAAGTGCCTGGTAATGTGCCAAACCCAGAAGCGCTGGCGGAGCATTTGCAAAAGCCGCTCACGAGCGTCCCTGATCCGTTTGAAAAATTTGACAGTTTTGGCGCGCATAACAACGCGATGCTGCGCCGCTTCCTTGATACCTTCGGGTTTGAGTATGAGTTTATCTCGGCGACCGAATTTTATGCCTCTGGTCAGTTTGACGAGATATTGCTGCGTGCAGCCGAGAAGTATGACGAGATCATGGCTGTGATGCTCAAGTCTTTGCGTGAAGAGCGCCGCAAGACTTATTCGATTTTCCTGCCGATCCACCCCAAGACAGGGCGGGTCATGTATGTGCCTATGAAAGAGGTGAATGCCAAAGAGGGCACGATCACTTTTGACACGGAAGAGGGCGAAGAAATGACCCTTCCTGTGACGGGCGGGAACGTGAAGCTGCAGTGGAAGCCAGACTTTGGTGCGCGCTGGGCGGCCTTGGGTGTGGACTTTGAGATGTATGGCAAGGACCACAGCACCAATACCCCGATCTATGACAGTATCTGCCGCATTCTGGGCGAGCGTGCCCCTGAGCACTTCACTTATGAGCTCTTTTTGGACGAGAACGGCCAGAAAATCTCAAAGTCTTCGGGCAATGGCGTTTCTATTGATGAATGGCTCACCTATGCGAGCACAGAAAGCCTTGGATATTTCATGTATCTGAAGCCGCAGACAGCCAAGCGGATGCACTTTGATGTGATCCCAAAGGCGGTGGATGAGTACCACCAGCAGTTGCGGGCCTATGAGGGGCAGGATGAGGCCGCACGGCTCAACAACCCTGTTTATCATATTCACGGCGGCGATGTTCCCAAGTCTGATATGGTTGTGCCGTTCTCGATGTTGCTCAACCTTGCGAGCGTGGCGGCCTCAGAAGACAAAGAGGGCCTTTGGGGCTTTATCAAACGTTACGCGCCAGAGGCGAGTGCAGAAGCCAACCCGCAGCTCGACGCGGCGGCGGGCTATGCTGTGCGCTACTTCAATGATTTTGTGAAACCAACCCGTGTCTTCCGTGCACCGACGGATCAGGAGCGGGCAGCGCTTGAGGATCTGGTTGCGGCGTTGAAAGATGCCGAGCTGGCGCGCGGCATGATCGAGGCCAAGAACAAAGCGATGGGCAAGGATGAGCCTGTGGCCGCGCTCGACATGACGGATGGCGAAGACTTGCAGAGCATTGTCTTTGCCGTCGGCAAGAACCACGGCTTTGAAAACCTGCGTGATTGGTTTGCTGCGATATATGAGGTCTTGATGGGCGCGAGCCAAGGGCCACGCTTTGGCAGCTTTATTGCTCTGTATGGTGTTGATGAAACCATCGTGCTGATCGAACAGGGCCTTAAAGGCGAGCTCGGCTGAAGTCTGTGATCTGACTCGGTTTCGGATCCTGCAAAGGCTGGCAGGCCCGCGCGCCCTGAGCGGCGTGGGCCTGCAGTGATCTGTTTTTGAGGACTGGGCGTATTTCTTTTAGGAGGAAACGCGATATGAAACAGATCTTGCTTATTTTGGCGATGGGATTGGCGCTTTGGGTGCGGCCTGCCGCCGCACAGGACAGTGCGCATCAGGCTGTAATTGCGTCGCAGATAGAGGCCTTTCAAGCCGATGATTTTGTGCGCGCCTTCAGCTATGCCAGTCCGACGATCCAAAATGTATTTCGCACCCCTGAAAACTTTGGGGCGATGGTGAAGCAGGGCTATCCTATGGTTTGGCGGCCCAGTGATGTGCGCTATTTAGAGGCGCGCCAGATTGCGGGCCAGCTATGGCAGAAGATATTGGTGGTGGATACCAAGGGTGCGCGCTTCTTGCTGGATTACCGAATGATACAGACGGACGGGACTTGGCGGATTGATGCGGTGCAGATGCTCGATCTTCCCGAAGTTTCTGCTTAGCGTTGAGCCGTCTTTAAGGCATCTGACAGCTCGCCGATAAGCGCTTTGCGCTCATCTTCAGACAGAAACCTGCCAAGCTCGGCCTCGCGCCCGTTGCCCTTGAGGGTGATGTAATGTGGGACGGGCCCTCCGCGCGGGTAAATATGGGCGCGCGTCCAGTAGGTGTTGCAGCTCCAGTCGAGCGCAGGGCCTTTGTGTGGCGTATGTCTGAGCGTCGTTTCCTCTGACCCGATGACCAAGACCTCACGGGCATCGCCTGTGTGATAGGTGTGCATAAAGGCAAAGTAGAGCCCTGTGAGCGTGATCAGCACGAAAGGGAGCATGCCCCAGAGAAGCGATGTTCCGATCAGGCCGAAGAGGGGTAGCATGGCCAGAATGAAAATGCCGCCGAAGACGCCGACAAAGCCGCGGATAGGCAGGCTACGATAGGGCCAGAGGGTCAGGATCTGGCTGTTTTGGGTCTCTGTCCAATGATAGGGCATCAGGCGTTCCTCTGATGAGTTAGAGTGCGCAGGGCGCTGGCGGCGAATTGTAAAATAAAAGCGGCAAGTGCAAAGCCAGCAAGGGTGAACCCTGTTGAGGTCGCAATGATGAAGGCTTTGTCGGAGGGCCGCGCGCTGGCCCAGTCATAGAAGCCCATGAAATAGGTTAGGGCAAAGCCCATCGGCACAGTTGTTGCCGCGCCGCAGGCGAGGGGGGCGGCAAGCCACCGGGTGAAGGCTGTGTAGGGTGTCGATCTGAGCAAGGCTTGGAACCAGAAGAGCACGCCACAGAGCGCAAGCACAGCGGCATTGAAAAACAGAACAGCAGTGAGGAGACGCGCGGAGGCAACTGTCCCTTCGGGGCGTGTTAGGGTTGTCGCGAGAGGCCAGCTTTGAAAGACGCTTGGGCTAAAAAGCGCTTCTGCAACGCTCAGGAGTGCGCCAATGAGGCTTAGACATGACGCCAGCGTGAGAAAGATCCGAGCCACTGGAGCTTCTCGCTGTGCCATGTATGCGCCGAGGAGCGGCACGGCAAGGCAGGCGAGAAAGGGCAGGCTCGGGAGAAGCATATGCGGGACTCTGATTGCTGACGATAAAGACAACGGGGCCCCAGATTGCTCCGGAGCCCCGCTTGTTTCGTTTTACACGAAGCTCTTAGTGAGCGCGCTGCTTGTCCCAGTCTTCCTGCTTTGGAAGCTGCTCGAACGTGTGCTCGGGCGGAGGCGAAGGCAGTGTCCACTCAAGCGTGTCGGCGTATTCGTTCCAGTAGTTGTTTTCAGTTACTTTTGCACCGCGGAAGAGGGTGTAAAGAACGATACCGAAGAACAGGATGAACGATGCGAACGACAGGAATGCGCCCCATGAGGAGACGTAGTTCCAGTACGCGAAGGCTTCAGGATAATCGATGTAACGACGTGGCATACCCTGACGACCCAAGAAGTGCTGTGGGAAGAAGGTGATGTTGACGCCGATGAAGAACATCCAGAAGTGAACCTTGCCCCAGAATTCCGGATACTGGCGGCCTGTCATCTTGCCTATGTAGAAATATATACCGGCAAAGATGGTGAAGGCAGCCCCCATGGACATGGTGTAGTGGAAGTGCGCGACGACATAATAGGTGTCGTGATATGCACGGTCTACCGCGGCCTGTGACAGCACGATACCTGTAACACCACCGATTGTGAAGAGGACCAAAAAGCCGATTGCGAAAAGCATCGGTGTTTTGAACTCAAGGCTGCCGCCCCACATGGTTGCGATCCATGAGAAGATCTTGATCCCTGTTGGGATCGCAATCGTCATGGTGGCAAGCATGAAGTAGCTTTGCTGCGTCAGAGACATACCCACCGTGTACATGTGGTGTGCCCAGACAACGAAGCCGAGCGCGCCGATCGCGATGAGCGCCCAAACCATTGGCAGGTAGCCAAACACAGGCTTGCGCGAGAATGTCGCGAAGATGTGCGAGACAAGGCCAAAGCCTGGAAGAACCACGATATAGACTTCTGGGTGACCGAAGAACCAGAGAATGTGCTGGTAAAGGATCGGATCGCCGCCACCTGCTGGGTCAAAGAAAGTTGTCCCGAAGTTGCGGTCCGTGAGGAGCATCGTGATTGCGCCAGCCAGAACAGGCAGGGCAAGGAGGATGAGCCACGCGGTGATGAAGATCGACCAAGCGAAGAGTGGCACTTTGAACAGCGTCATGCCTGGTGCGCGCATGTTGAGGAAAGTGGTGATCATGTTGATCGCGCCAAGGATCGAGCTTGCGCCCGAAACGTGAACCGCAAAGATCGCCAGATCCATCGACATGCCGCCTTCATTGACTGACAGAGGCGGGTAAAGCACCCAGCCAACGCCTGAGCCAAGCTGGTCATTGCCGCCAGGTGAAAGCATCGAGGCGACACCGAGCGCGAGACCTGCGACATACATCCAGAACGACAGGTTGTTCATCCGTGGGAAGGCCATGTCTGGCGCGCCGATTTGCAAAGGCATGAAGTAGTTGCCAAAGCCGCCGAACAGCGCCGGAATAACAACAAAGAACATCATCAGGACGCCGTGATACGTGATCAGAACGTTCCAGAGGTGTCCGTTTGGTGTACAAACATCACCGGAGGAGAAGAAGCGGAACCCCTCCATACACATGTGCTGCACACCCGGCTCCATGAGCTCGAGGCGCATGAAGACAGTGAATGTAACAGCGATCAGGCCGGCGAGTGCCGACACGATAAGATAAAGCAGACCAATATCTTTGTGATTGGTCGAGAGGAACCAGCGCGTAAAGAAGCTCCGGTTGTCCTCGTGATCGTGGCTGTGAATGGCTGCGTCTGCCATGCGTGCCTCCCTTAGGTCCAAAAATTCAGCATACGAACAGACGATTCCAGCGGGAATCCCTGCGCGCATACGGGGTGTATCATTTACATGTTTTAGAATGTGTGTGTGTCTTGGGCAACGGGTGAAGTTGATCCAGATCAAATTATATTGTCGCACCCCCTTGCTTCAAATCAAGTTTGTAGGGTGAGGGGGCGATTTTGCGGAGAAATCGGGCGTAATAAGGTGTTGGAGGGTGAAGATATGATGATGGGTGAAGACCAAAGCGCTGTGATTGCGGCTCTGGATAGGCTGATTGAAGGCGTTGCGCCCGAGGTGAGCCGCCTCGCAAAATATGGCGGGACGCTTTACACGCTCTGGCCAGAAGAAAAGGAAGGCCAGTTTTGCGGGGTGTTTCCCTACAAGGAGTATGTGCAGCTTTCGTTGAGTGACGGGGCTGTTCTGGCGGACCCCGCGCAGGTGCTTCAAGGGACGGGCAAGTTTCGCAGGCATGTAAACTTTGCCAGTGTGGAGAGTATTGATGCGGTGATGATCTCGGAGCTGCTGCAGGAGGCGGCGGCACGCTCGCGCGGGCGGTGACGGGCTACCACTGAGCCCAGTCGCAGCGAAGGTCGGGATTGCGCCCAAAGTGTCGGATGCTGCACCATTATCGAACGGCTGCTTGAGGAGCAGCTGATGACTGCGCTAACCTCTAAGCCAGAGAGATTGACCAAAGGCCGAATTTTGTGAGGTTCAAGAGCATGCGCTGCCCAACAGCAAAAAGCATTGCAGCAGGGCTTTTTTTCCAATAGTTGTTTGGGCCGGCTGTTCGAGCCGATTTGATTTTGTGGCTGAACTCATAGCACCCAAATCGAGCGTTGATACCGTAGTACTCAACAACGAGCTTTTTTCACTTGCGTCCTTTCGCACAAGCGATGCGACACACCCTTTGCCCGTTTTCTTCATCGGTGGCTCTGGCTGTACCTCTCTGCGGGCCTATCTGGGAACCTATTTTTCTGCGGCGCCAGAGGGGCTTGAGATCATTGGTCTGGAAAAAACCGGAGTTTCAGATCGGGCAACCGGTTCAACCTGTTCGGATAAGTTTTGGCAGAACTACACTTACGATAATCTGTTGCGCCAAAACGTCGCTGCGCTTGATCACATCGCCCAGCGGTTTGACGTCGATAAAATACCGGTGATTGGAACCTCAGAGGGGGGGGTGCTCGCGCTTAAAATTGCAGCCTCTACTGCCCGGGTGGATCGCCTGGCACTGCTTGGGGCTGGCGCACTGTCACAACGCCAAGAGCTGCGCCTGTTGTTTGATGAACGCGGTCAAGGACAAGCGATTGAAACTGTCTTTGCGCGGATCGACGCGTCGCCTCAAAGTGTCGAGCAAACAGAGTTGGGGCTGCCTCACCGATATTGGGCTTCCGTTCTTGACCAGGACCCTGCAAAGTTTGCGCCCTATGTATCAGCACCGACCTTGATCATCATCGGCCAGAACGATCAAAGCGTACCTGTGGCATCGGCCCAACTGGCCGACGCCTTGATAAAGACCTCGGAACTGACCGTCTGGCCGGACGCCAGCCACACGTTTGATACCCCTTCAGGCACTCAACGTGACGCGGTTGTCAGCATGGCCGTTCGGTTTGTGATTGGAGCCCCTTAGGTCTCGGTTTAACCTGTTGCGAAAAATGCGCCCGCGGGCGAGGCCAGCGCGGCCGGTGGAAATGACAGATACAATTGAGTTTTCAGCTGCAGCGCAGATAAACCCGTGGGACAAAGAAAGTAGCGAGGCACTGCTAGAATAAAGAGACTTATTAAAACTGCCGCGATTGCGCTAATGGTCATTGCCCTGCTTGGCTTCGGTTACGGTGCCATCGGATACCGGGACGCTGTGCATCACGCCAACGCATACGGCAAACAGGCCGATCGTATCATCGCTGACGGGCGCGGTCCCGATGCGCTTGGTGCCGAGCGTTTGGAGCAACTTATCAAGGTGCAGGACCCCGGCTTTTGGGAGCATGGAGGGATTGATCTCAGCACAGAGGGCGCAGGGCTCACGACGATTTCGCAGTCGCTTTCCAAGCGACTTGGCTTTGATGCGTTTCGTCCCGGTATTGGGAAAATACGTCAGACTGGGTTTGCTTTTGGCTTGGAAAAAGTCTCGACAAGGATCAAATCCTCGCACTCTGGCTTGATACCGTGGGAATGGGGCGTGGCCCTGATGGGTGGATGGTCGGCTTCTTTGAGGCAAGCAACGATGTTTACAACAGACCTCCTATCGAACTCACAGACGGCGAATTTCATCGCCTTGTAGCTGTTCTGATTGCACCGGGAGACTATCGGCTGCACGAAGAAGATAAGGCGCTTGAGGAACGCGTTTCCAGGATCGGTAGGCTGTGAGCCGGCGAATGCGCTCCGACGGGTCTGCGAGACGTCTTGCTAGAAGGTTGCGCTTAATCACGAGGCGCATTTTAGAAAGCTTCGGAAAATTCTCCCAATTCACAAAAAGCGGCCATCGATTCCTTATTGTTGAAAGTCTGCTTTGCCCGCCCAGCAGTCATTGATCGGCTTGTCGGAAATGGCCGTTTGGGCGTTGATTGTCGGGCAGACCACCTGTCCGCAAAACGCAAAACGCCCCCGCGCTTGGCAGGGGCGTCTTTAGTCAGAAGGGACAAGCGCGAGGCTTGCTTTACAGCAACTTATTCAGCTGCTGGGCCGACAGAGGCGAGCCAAGCTGCAACATCTTCGCCGCCGCCTTTCAGCTTGAAGCTCATTTTAGATTGGTTGGGCCAGCCGTGATTTTCGTTATATGCCTTTGGGTCCATAACATACTCAGCGAGTTCCGCTTCTGTCCAAACAAAGCCTTCTTCTTGAGCGGCTGAGAGGCCTTTGCCATACTTGTAGCCGTCATAGGAGCCAGCAACGCGGCCAATCACGCCATAGAGGTTGGGGCCAGTTTTGCCGCCTTTGTAGATTTCTTCGCCTTCAGCGGAGACAACCATGTGGCAGGCTTTGCATTTCTTGAAGTCTTTCTCGCCTGCTTCAATGTCACCAGCGAAGGCAGGAGCGGCGGCCATCAGGGCGCTCGCAGCGAGGAGAGGGAAAAGTTTCATGGCTAAAGAGTCCTTTGGTTTGGTTTGGGTCTTATGCATACGGACTATCTGACCATTCGGCGCAATTTGTGCAACGGACATTTCGACGCGGGGAGCGTGCAAAGCCATGTAGGGCGGGCTTAGTTGCAACTTGGCGCTGTCATGGCAGTCTCAAAAGTCGCTTTGAGCGCAAGATCGAGATCATCCATTGTCACGGGGAGGCCAAGATCGACCAGAGAGGTGACGCCATGCTCTGTGATGCCGCAGGGGACAATGCCTGAAAAATGCTCGAGGTCAGGCTCAACGTTGATCGAGATGCCGTGAAAGCTGACCCATTTGCGCAGACGAATGCCTATGGCGGCGATTTTGTCCTCGGTTTTTGCGCCTGTGGCTGTGAGCGGTTTGTCCTCGCGCTCGACCCAGACGCCGACGCGGCCCTCGCGGATTTCGCCTGTCACGTTAAACTCTGCCAATGTGTTGATGACCCAGCGTTCGAGATCGCGCACAAAGCAGCGTACATCGCGGCCGCGCTTTGCAACATCGAGCATCACATATACAACACGTTGGCCTGGACCATGATAGGTATACTGCCCGCCACGTCGGGCTTCATAAACGGGGAAGCGGTCGGGGGCGACGAGGTCTTCTCGCTTGGCGGAGGTGCCGGCGGTGTAGAGCGGCGGGTGCTCCAGAAGCCAGATGCACTCTGAGGCAGTGCCTGCGGATATGTCTGCGACGCGCGCCTCCATGAAGGCGAGGGCCTCTTCATAGGGCACGAGCCCGTCGGTGTGTTTCCATTCGATCATCTGGTTTCCTTCAGCGCGGCAAAAGGCCCGCGTCTTTTAGGGCAGGGATATAGCTGCGCGCGGCGGGAATGTCGCGCCCGTCTTTCAGGGTGATGCGGGCTTTGTCGCCCTCGCGGGTGATGTTTGCGATCTGCGTGGTGGCGACCCAGTGAGAGCGGTGCACCTGCAGGCCTGTATCTGCGCCCGTTTCCTTGATGGCGTCCGTGAGGTGCATAAGGAGGAGCGACGCGCCTTTTGTTGTGACCACTTCGACGTAGTGATCCTGGACCGAGAGGGAGGCAAGCGGGCCACGTTTGGCGAGCTCGAGCCTTGCCAGCAACGGCGGTGGGCCATTTGGCACGACGGACGTTTGGTTTGAAATATAATAAAGCGCGAGGGCAATGAGGGCTGCGGTGATAAAGATCGAGCCGAGGAGGCTGATGTTATAGTGCAGATTTGTGGGGGCTGCGCCGAAGGCGACCCAGTTGAGCAAAAGCACGAGTGCGCCCACGCTGAGCGCTGTGCTGATGGCAACCATGCTGGGGGCGAACCAGATTGGGCCCCGACCTTTGAAACGGCGGGCGACGAGCGTCGCTGTAAAGGTGCCGAGAGCAAAGGTCAGCGGCGCTGTGAAGGCCCAATAGGCGAGGCGGGGCGCGAAGGCGAGAGACTCATAGGTGCCGAACGGGCCAGAAACCGCGATAAAGATGACCGCGCCTGCCAGCGCGACAAACGTACGCGGCGCGGAAAATATGCGCCGCAACTCGCGAAGCGCAGAATGCGTGGGGCTGTCTTTCACGTAAGCTCTCCGCAAATTGGCACAAGCGCGGCTGACGCCGCTTTGACCTTGTCATAGCCCATTTGAGAGCCAAGACAAAAGGAGCTTTCACATGACCCTCGAGCCGATCCTGAGTGCATCTACTGCTGTGCAGATACATTTACTTGCCGCGATGATGACGCTGGCGCTGACCCCTGTGATGTTGATGCGGCGCAAAGGGACGCGGGGGCATGTGCTTTGGGGGCGGTTCTGGGTGATCTTTATGGCGCTGACAGCCGCAAGTTCTTTCTGGATCATGGAGATTCGGCTGATTGGGCCGTGGAGTCCGATTCACATTTTGTCCATGATCACCCTTATGAGCCTCTTCAACGCCGTGCGCGCGGCGCGACGGCGCAGGATATCCGCTCACAAAGCGCATATTCTCGGGGCGCTGCTTGGATTTTTGGGGGCAGGGTTGTTTACGCTCTTTCCGGGGCGAATACTGTCTGACAGCCTATTTTCAGGCCATGAAATACAGGGGTTTTTGGCAACGCTGTTGCTGGGGGGCTGCGGGCTTTTCTGGCTGACACGGCGCTGGCGCAAGGCTTAGGGCGATTATTTCTGCCAACGGTGCCGATTTTCGCTTCACATCCCCAGAGGCATTCGCTAAACGACGCTTCACCAAGCCTAGACAGTGCGGTCGTGGCGGAATTGGTAGACGCGCAGCGTTGAGGTCGCTGTGGGGTAACACCCGTGGAGGTTCGAGTCCTCTCGACCGCACCATTCTCTCCATGAGAGAATATGTCCTGTCTCTCACTCGAGATATTTGATGCGACTTTTGAGCGCCACCACGCGCGATAATTCGCATGCACTTACACCCCGAAGTTGAACTCTCTTGGCTGCTCGTGCATCACGTTTGCAAGATTTTGTGGTTTTACAGTTTGAGTGGGCAGATGTTTCAAATGGATTTGACAGAGCGGGCGGCCTTGCATTTGGCACGGCTCATAAAGCTTGGATATGACGTGTTGGCGTCTGATGATTTTGCCGAAATCGAAACACTGGTGCAGCAGACGGGCAAACCCTTTCGCTCGCCAATGTTTGATACGCGCCGCAACGATTTCACCGAGGGACGCGCGTTCTGGCTGTTTTTGAAGAAAGGCGAGACGATTGTCGGGGGGCTTGCTGCGCAGCAGATTGCGCTCGGGCAAGAGAGCTTTGAACATTACATTCGCCGCACGACGAGCACACAGTACAATATCTAAGCGAAGTTAGAGTATGTGGCCCCCCCGCTCAACGAGAGGCTGCGGGGCACACTGATTTACCTCGGTGACCTGCACATATCGGATGCGGCGCGGGGCAAGCGACAGGTTTTGAGAGAATATATTCGCCTTTGTGTAATTTTGTCAGCGATGACATGGCCGAGCTTTGACTGGATTTTTGCGCACATTCCTTATCAACATAGGTCACTACAGGACGTCTACGGTTTTGCTTCAATCACCCATTCCGCGTTTCTTTGGGGTGAACCACGACCAATGCTTCGCAGCGACGATATGGCTGTGATTTATATGGCCAAGATGGATTTGACCCATTCACTGGTGGGTGTTGAAATTGATCAGGCGGCAAAAGACCAAGGTTAGGGGGACACCATTGTCGTCTCGAACACCTGCCATGAGCTTGCGATAGCTGCCGCTGATAACACCTTGGTTCCATTGTGCATGAAAGGCTTGGTCGGTCACGCTGTATACTTGGGGTGTTATGGCTGCATGAGATAGCCTGATCACAGCGACATCATTCGTGTCAAACTTGTCGAAATGGGCTTTCAGATCAACATCCTTTGAAAATCCAAGAAGTTTGGCGGCGAGGCTTTCGTTGCCGACGGAATGGGGCCGCGCCATGATGTCATCGGTTTGCAGGGGATAGTAGAGATCAACTTGGTCTTTGATCCAATCAAAGTCTTTGAGCTGAAAGTCGACATGCACCAACCAGTCGAGAACATCGTCGATACTTGGGTGATAGCCCTGCTCGGCCAAGAGCTTGGCTTGCGCGTTTACGGATGTTTCGAATTGGAGCATGGAGCCGCTTGGAGCGCGGTCAGCTGCTAGTGCATTGACTTAAAATAAGGGCTGGCCTTCCGAGAAGTAGCTTAGCGGCACGCTGAGTTTGCGCGACAGCTTATCGATGGTTTTGAAGGGAATGGGCCGGTTGTTTGATATCTGGGCGTGCAGAGTTGAATATTTGAGCCCAGAGGCCTGACAGGCGGCGCTCAGGGTAACACCTTTGAGCTTACATAAATCTAGAACTTTTTGACCAATCATGGCTCATGTTTCCACATCTGTGGATATTTGCAAACTATTTTGACTCGGGCTCAAGCACTGAGCAGGTCGGGCATTGCAGGCTGACATTCAGGGCCTGATTTATGAAGCCACCGGAGTAAAAACGTGCCGCATCCTGATGATGAAAATTCTTCAATCAGTCGTTGGTTGGCGGAGGCTGATCCTGAGCGTCAGACCGCTCTTGGGCATAAGCTTCGAGTTGAGCTTTTAGCAAAGGCGGTAGCGACGAGTAGAGCTGCGCTATTGCAATATGGTTTGCAACTTTCGGATCATCCAAGAAGCGATCAAGGCTGAGGCCGAAAAACTCAGCGACTTTGATCGCGTCTTCTACAACCAAGGCACCCGTGTCATCTTGCATGAAGGTTTGAAGAGCCTTGAGAGGCACATTCGCGCCTTCTGCGACGGTCTCTAGGCTGTGACCTGTTTTGGCAAGTGTTTGGTTTAACGCGTCTTTAAATGAAATACCCATGCCGTATAGTCTCTGTCTGCATGACGATATCAAATAAAATTTTAACTAAATGGTGCGGGTTAGCGTCATTTTGCCGAAGCGGGTGTTTTTCGGGTACCAAAGGCAGGACGTAACGTGACATGCGTGGGGACTTTACTCTTGGGCAGGCACGGCCTTTTATCGGCTAAAGCCAAAGGGAGAGACGGTATGGATTTGGGACTGAGAGCGGAGAGTGCGGCGCTTTTGGAGCGGGTTAAGGCGATGATCGCGGATGAGATCATGCCGCTGGAAGCCGAGTATCATGCCGAGATCGGCAAGGGCGAACGCTGGAGCTACACCGAGCGGCAGGCCAAGATTTTGGAAGGTCTCAAAGCCAAAGCCAAGGAGCGCGGGCTTTGGAATTTCTGGCTGACTGACAGCGACAAAGGCTTGGGCCTGAGTACTGTGGAGTACGCGTATTTTGCTGAGGAAATGGGCAAGACGCCGATGGGGGCCGAGGTTTTTAACTGCGGAGCGCCAGACACGGGAAATATGGAAGTGTTTGAGCGGTATGGCACACCAGCGATGAAAGAGCAGTGGCTCAAGCCTCTTCTGGCGGGCGAGATTCGCTCGGCTTATTTGATGACGGAGCCTGACGAGGCCAGTTCGGATGCGACAAACATTGCGTTGCGCTGTGAGCGTGACGGCGACGATTATGTGCTGAATGGCGAGAAATGGTGGGCCTCGGGCGCGGGTGATCCGCGCTGCAAGGTCTATATCGTGATGGTGCGCACCGGCGGAGACGACGCCCCCAAGCACAAGCGCCATTCGATGATTGTTGTGCCTGCGGGCACAGAGGGTGTGGAAGTGCTGCGCCCGATGCAGGTCTATGGCAATGATGATGCACCTCACGGGCATATGCATATCCGTATGACGAATGTGCGCGTGCCTGCAGAGAATATGATTCTGGGCGAGGGGCGCGGCTTTGAAGTGTCACAGGGGCGGCTTGGGCCAGGGCGGATACACCATTGTATGCGCGCGATCGGGCAGGCGGAGGCCGCGCTTGAACTGATGTGTCGCCGTAGCTTGCAGCGCGAGGCCTTTGGCAAGCAGATCGCCCATCTTGGTGCAAATTATGACATCATTGCTAATGCGCGTATGGAGATTGAGCAGGCTCGCCTGCTGTGCCTCAAGACCGCTTGGATGATGGACCAAGGCGACATGAAAGCGGCTGCGCCATGGATTCACCAGATCAAGGTTGTTGCGCCTTTGATGTCTTTGAAAGTCATTGACGAAGCGGTGCAAATGTTTGGTGCGCAAGGGATTTCACAGGATACGCCTTTGGCCGCTATGTGGAAAAATGTTCGCACGCTTCGGCTCGCAGACGGGCCCGACGCTGTGCACCGCCGCCAAGTGGCGCGGGTTGAGCTGCGCAAATACACGCAGGAACGGATCTGATCTGCTCAAGAAAAAAGGGCGCCCGCTGAGGGCGCCCAAAGTTTAGAGCAGTCAAGGATCGTCAGGGGTAATGGGTAAAGAAGAACTCGTTACAACGTTTATGCGCCGGCGGCACGAGTGTTGGGGCGATAGGAAATATCCTCTGACGCCTCAAAACGTCCGCCGCCGAGCTTACGGATTTTGCCAGCGCGCAGAAGCTGGCCGAAAGAGCGCAAACGGTCCTCACGTGAGGTGTCGGCATGCTCTGTTCCACTTAGTTTTGACATGAGCTGAGGGCGCGAAAAGGCGTCTTGCCCCTCAACATAGGCCATGTAGGAGGCTGCAGCCTCAAGGACTTCGCCAAGATTTTGCGTGCCAACTTTTTCGATATATTCTGCGAAATCAGCGGAGCCTTTGGGCGCTTCGTTGTGTACCAGCGTCTGGGTGACTTTCACACGGCGCGGACGCACCGGGCCTTCGCGCTGGGGCGTATCGATGCGCTGCTCTGCAACAAGCTTGAGCGGCGCAGGGCGGCGCGCATCGGGGCGCGCTGCGTCTTGCGTGGCCACAGGGCGGCGAGGCCGCACGGCTGTTTCCAGATCATCGCGGTAGACTTCTGTGTCGCGCCCGTCTGCACCCAGGTCTCCGCCCATATTGCGCTCAGCCTCAGTGGCTTGCACAGCGGCGCGCAGATGGGCGATGGCGTTGCGGCGGCCGCGGCCTTCGTCTTCTTCTAGCTTGGTGTTGGTTTTGTCGAGGATGCGCCCCATCTGATCATCTGTCGAGGCGTCGACAAGGCGAGCGCTGCGCACGGCGCGCACCGCTGAGGAGACGGTGTTTTCTGTCGCGTCATCCTCATCAGAGAACAGATTTCCAGCTGTATCTGCGCCAGTTGATGCGCTCAGCTCCTCGTCGTCATAGTCTTCGTCATGCTCGTCTTCGTCGAAGTCAGCCTCATTGTAGCTGTCATAGTCATCGTCTTCATCAGCTTCGTCGAAGTGCGCGGCTTGGCTTTTGTTGCCTTGAGTGGCCTCGGCTTCAACGGCGGCCAATTCGCGCATGAGATCGGCTTCGTCTTCTGGAGAGAGAGATGAGGCGGTGGTTTCATCTTGCTCTTCTTCGATGAGGCCATCTGCAAGTGCAGCCTCGAAATCAGTCTTTTTCATTTTGATGACACGGGCGCGCAAAGGGGCCTCACCGTCTTCGTCTCCGACAAAGGCTTCTGGTTTTGGGGCGTCATTGGCAGGATCGGTTTCACCAGCGCTATCAGAGGCGCTGAGCTTGTCCAGAAGTGCGGCAATGTCGTCTTCATCATCTGTTGTGTCAGGAGTGTTTTGTGCGGCCTCAGCAGCCTCTGCAGCTTTTTGCGCTTTGGTCTCGGCGTCTGCCTTTGCTTTCGCTTCGGCCTCCGCTTTGGCTTGCGCAGCCTCGGCTTTTTCTTCGGCTTCAAGGCGCTCAGCTTCAGCTGCGTCTGCTGCCGCATCGGCGGCGAGGGCCGCTTCGATATCGTCCTGGGCGCTGCTTAGAAACTCTTCAGTGGCATCCTCGTCTTCCGTGAGAAAGTCCTCTGCATGTTCGTCTTCTGAATAGCCGTTTTCACCATCATGCTTACTCACCACATCGCGGATGCGCTGAAGTTTAGCGGCAACGCTGTCAGGGTCGGCTGTGGCTTGACGTGTTGCAGCAACAGGCTCGGGACGGGGCGTAGCTTCAGGGAGTGTATCGTCCGCCTCATGAGAGGCCTGACTCTCGGCCACAAGGGCGGAAAGGCCTGCGATGGACGTTTCGGGGCGTGCCTCTGCAACTGGGCTGGCCTCTTTGATAGGGCGCACCACTTCGGGTTTGGCAGCGCGCTCGTCTGCAACGGGTGCGGCGGCGGGCGCTTCCACCTCTGTTGCAGGCGCTTCGGGGGCTTTGGCGACAGGTTTTGTGGCCATGGGCAGCAAGCTTGCTGGGTCAGCGCGCAGAACAAAGGTGTTTTCATCGCGATGGGCTTCGACGCGGCGCGAGATTTCACGCTCAGCGATACGGGCCAGCATTTCGGCGTCAGGGCTTGGAGGCTCGGCACCAAAATAGCGGTCATCGGCAGCAAGATCGCGAAAATACTCCGCAATGGCTTTCATTGTTCCGAAAGAATCGTCGAATCCCTCCAATGTGCACGAGAATGTGCCATAGGAGACGGTGAGGATCTTGTTCGTGTTAACCATGTTCTTGCTCGCCACGTAATTTTATAATTGTCATAGTTAATGACAGCGCACGGCGTCGAAAGCGGACCGAATCTAAGATTTTTAGCGTATTATTTTGTGTCAATATTGTGGTGTGTTTCCTTCAAAAGGGTAAAAATCGGATGAAAACAGCCATTGTTCACGATCTGGAACCAGTTTTGCTGGTTGGGGGCGGGAGAAAGCGCAAAACGGGTCTCGAGGCGGCATCCGGGCTTTATCGGCGTGTTGTCGCAGCGGACAGTGGTGCAGACTGGTTGATCGCTCAGGGGCGTGAGCCGGATATGGTGATCGGTGATTTGGATTCTATATCGCCTGAGGCATTAACCCTGCTTTGGCCTGATCGTGCGTTGAAAGTTAACGAGCAAGACAGCACTGACTTTGAGAAATGCATGACGCGAATTGAGGCGCCCCTTGTGCTGGGGGTCGGCTTTCTCGGCGGGCGCGTAGACCATGAGCTTGCCGCGCTTCATGTGCTTGCAGCCTATCCTGAGCGGCGCTGTGTTCTGATCGGGGGAGAGGATATTGTCTTTCTGGCGCCGCCTCATCTGCGTCTTCAGCTTGAGGCGGGGACGCGCGTCTCACTCTATCCTTTGGGGCCGGTGCGGGGGCAATCGGAGGGGTTGCGCTGGCCTGTCGATGAGGTGTGCTTTGATCCTCGCCGTCAGATCGGAACGTCAAATGAGGCGCTGGGGCCTATTGAGCTGAGTGTCGATGCGCCAATGATGTTGGTTATTCTGCCGCTGTCGGAACTGGACGGGGCGATGGCGGCTCTTTTGGACTGCGGCGCTGGCTGGTCCCCTCAACGAACATTGTGAACAGGCCTGCTGCGATCGTGAGGCTCATGCCGAAGCTGGCCAAAGCGTTGGGCAGATCGGAGAAGATCAGAAGGCCGATGAGTGCGGCGATCGGTATTTCGACATATTGGATGGGGCTGACGGTTGCGGAGGGCGCGTAGCGCAGGGACCAAGTCATCAGAAGGTGGGCCAATGTGCCGAGCGCTCCGACTGCGAGAAGGAGGCCCCATTCGAGGCTATTGGGTGTTGCCCATGTCAAATCGCCAAGTTCTGCGGCGCTGCCAAGGACAAATAGTGGGAGCATGAACGCCGTTGCCATAAGACCGGAAATGAATTGTAGCCCGATTGGGTCCGTTTCTTGCGAAATGTGACGCGTAATGAGCATGAAGCCTGAAAAGAGCAGGGCGACGAGCAGGGGCAATAGGGCATACCGCCCGACGGCGGCAAAGCTTGGCTGGATCACAAAGAGTGTTCCTGTGAATCCAACGATACAGGCAAACAGGCGGGCGGCACCGACGGTTTCGTTGAGCAAAACACGGCCAAGGAAAAGATTGAGAAACGGCAGTACGAAAACGATGGCGATGGCGTCGGCCAATGGCATGTGGCGCAGGGCCGTGAACATAAGGCCGATCCCCGCCATATGAAGACCTGTGCGCAGGGCGCAAAACCCCAAGACGCGTGGCGATAGGCGCCAAGGGCGCAGTGAGAGAACAATGAAGGGCGCGAGCAAGACAACCTGAACAGCAAAGCGGAGCAGAAGCATTGGGCCAAGTGCCACGCTTTGACCTATGAGCTTTGCCACTGCGTCACCCAAAGGGGCGACGATACAAAAGCCGAGCATTAGGAGGATACCAAGGAGGGGTTTGTCATCGAACATAAAAGAAAGCTAGAACGGCGAATCTGTTCTGGCAACTTAAAGTTGAGCGTTGGGGGGCTGAAAAATATGTAAGGGTTGTGATGGAGTGGTCTCATCGGTGCTTTGCGACCGTGCAACCAAGTCAGAGGAGCCATCTGCATTGTGCTCTCAGCTGAGGCGCGGTCTTTGAGGTGTTGGCCCGTTAGCTTGCATGTCTAGCAGGTAAACAGCGTTTGTTAGGGCGTGTGGGGAACGTCAGTTTGTTGTGCCAGAACTTGCTCGGCGCGGCGCTCGCGGGCGAAGACATAGAGGCCTGCGCTGACAATGATGGCGATGCCAAGGAAGGTGAGCGCGTCGGGGATATCGCTAAAGACAAAGTAGCCAAGGGATGTGGCCGCGACGATCTCAAGATATTGTAGTGGCGCGATAGTGGCCGCGGGAGCAAATTTGAGCGCGAGGCTGATGAACAGATGCGAGATGGTTGATACAACACCGACACCGAGCAGCGTATAGACAGCGAGGCCATGGGGCATGGCGGGGTCAAGGGCCGTGTTTCCTGTGCCGTCAAAGGCGGAAAGCAAAGGCAGTATGAGGGCGCTGGCAGCGATGGCGGTGTAGGCTTGCAGTGTGATCGGGCTGAGGCGCTGCGCCATAGAGCGGGTCATGACCATATACAGAGCAAAACATAGGGCTGTGCCGAGGGGGTAGAGCGCGACAAAGCCGAGTTCTGAAAAGCTTGGTTGGATTACGAGGAGTGCGCCGCCAAACCCGACGGTACAGGCCATGATACGGCGCAGGCCGACAGCCTCGCCGAGAAAGAGTGCGCCGAGCAGCGTCAGGATGAAGGGTTCGACGAAGAAGATTGCAATGGCGTTGGCCAGTGGCATTTCGCGCACTGCGGCAAAGAACAGGCCTGTAGCAGCCATGATCAGAAAGCCCCGCACCAGATGCAGGCCAATTTCCGGGACACGGGGTCTGTGAGCGATACCAAGAACGAAGGCGACGGGGAGCAGCAGCAGCACTTGGATTCCGAAGCGGAAGCCGAGAATTTCCATCACCGGGATATAATCAGGCGTCGCTTTGGCGAAAGCGTCCATGTTCGGAGCGACAAGCGCGAAGGCGACCATGAAAGCGATGCCAAGTGTAGTGCGGTCTTGCATGAGCGGTCCTGTTTTAATGACAGGGTAGGGGCTAGGGCCCCGCAGTCTGGCTTAAAAACGACGCCAGACCACGCGGAACATGCTTTTTAGCAGTTGGGGACGTTTACGGCGAGGCCGCCGAGGGATGTCTCTTTATACTTCTCGCTCATATCGGCCCCTGTTTGGCGCATGGTTTCGATACAGGCATCGAGGGGGACAAGATGTGTGCCATCGCCACGCAAGGCGAGTGAGGCGGCAGACACTGCCTTGATTGCGCCAAGGCCATTGCGTTCGATGCAGGGGACTTGCACGAGACCTTTGACAGGGTCGCAGGTCATGCCGAGGTGATGCTCCAGCGCAATCTCTGCCGCGTTTTCGACTTGCTCGGGCGTGCCACCCATGACGGCACAAAGACCAGCTGCGGCCATGGCAGCGGCTGAGCCGACTTCGGCCTGACAGCCTGCTTCGGCACCTGAGATGCTTGCATTGAATTTCACGAGCCCGCCGATGGCGGCGGCCGTGAGCAGGAAGTCTTCGACGCCGCTTTCGGAGGCGCCTGGAACATGGTCAAGCCAGTAACGGATCACGGCGGGCATGACGCCAGCCGCGCCGTTGGTTGGTGCGGTGACGACTTGACCGCCTGCGGCGTTCTCCTCGTTGACGGCCATGGCGTAGGTGCTCATCCAGTCGTTGATGGTGTGGGGCGCGCGCTGGTTCATGCCGCGCTCTGCGATGAGCGCATCGTGGATACCTTTGGCGCGACGCTTCACAAATAGGCCGCCCGGAAGCTCACCCTCGGTTTCAAGACCACGGTTGATACAGTCGTTCATAACCTGCCAGAGGCGGGCTGAGCCGGCGCGCAGATTGTCGTGGCCGCCACGGGCGATTTCATTGGCACGTTTCATTTCGGCAATGTTCTTGCCAGATGTTTTGCACATCTGCAGCATTTCGGCAGCGGATTTGAACGGGTAGGGGATGGGGGGACCGTCATCATCGGTGGCCTTGCCTTGAGCGTGCTCATCGGAAGTCAGAACAAAACCGCCGCCAATGGAATAGTAGGTCTCGGACAAGATCACATCGCCCTGCGCATCTGTCGCGTGCAGGACCATACCGTTGGCGTGACCTGCGAGCGCTGGGCCATAATCAAAGAGCAGATCGTCTTTGGGCGAAAATTTGAGCGTTGGGAGGCCTTCAGGACTGATCGTGTGGGTTTCGCGGATTGCTTCAAGCGTGGCTTCGGCCTTTTCGTGATCATAGGTTTCGGGGACAAAGCCTGCGAGGCCCAGAATGGTCGCGCGATCTGTCGCGTGGCCTATGCCTGTGAAGGCGAGGGAGCCGTGTAGGCTGCCTTTGAGGCCTGCGAACTCAAAGGGTGAAGCGCGCATGAGATCAAGAAAGCGCGCAGCGGCAACCATCGGGCCCATTGTGTGGGAGGAGGAGGGGCCTATGCCCACTTTGAACATTTCAAACACTGAGAGAAACATTAGATGGCCGATCCTTCTGGGGGTGTGGCGTAGCTTGGCGCTGTGAATGGTGTTGGGCCGAGGCCTTCGGCTTTGATAGCCGCCTTCACGCTGGCGCGGCACTCGACTTGAGACGCTAAACGGGACAAATGCGGCGTGTCAGACAGAGAAAACCAGTGCGCAGTTTCTATTGGGTAGAGTGCAAGCCAACGTATCAGCGTTACGACATAGAGATCGAGGATGCTGGGTGAGGCGCTGGCAAACCAGCTGTGACCATCAGATGCAAGCCTGTCCAGCTTTTGCAAGTGTGTGGCGAGGCTCTTTTGCAGACCTGCACGCAGGGCGGCTTGGTGAACTGTGTCCTCGCCGATGTATTTGGCGGGATAAAAGAGCATGCGCAGCTCGGTGTGGAGCGTGTTTGAGACAAAGAACAGCCATTTTAGGAAGTTGCCGCGCGCGGCACTCTCGGCCGCTGAGGCAAGCTTTCCTTCGGTGTCGGCCAGCCAGAGAAGAATCGCCCCTGTTTCAAACAGCGCGCCGTGGGGCGTTTCGAGCACGGGAATGAGGCCGTTGGGGTTGAGCGCGAGATATTCGGCACTCTGCTGGGCGGCGAGTGCGCGGTCGACAAGTATGGTTTCATAGGGCAGTTCAAGCTCTTCCAGCGCAAGGCGGATGATGAGCGAGGCATTATCAGGGGCGTAATGGAGGCAATATGTCATGTGATGAAAAATGGGCGGTTGAGCGCCCAAAACAGATTACAAATGCGACATGCCGTGCAGAGCGAGCGGAAAAATAGAATTTTATCAGCTTTTGCGGCGGTTTTGGGGGCAAGAAAAAGAGGCTGCCCTCTCGCACCTGTCGCACAAGTTTTCTATAAGCAGAGCAGCGGAAAAAAGCGAGGCTGCCATGAGCGGAGAACTTTCACCGATTGATAAGGCCAAATTCGTTGCGGCCAAGCGTGCGGCGGAATTTGTCGAAGACGGGATGCGCGTCGGGCTGGGTACGGGAAGCACGGCGGCGTGGCTGGTGCGCTGTCTCGGTGAGATGGTGCGCGAAGACGGCCTCAAGATCAAAGGCGTACCGACAAGCACCCGCACAGCAGAGCTGGCGCGCGATGTGGGTATCGATGTGATCAGCCTTGATGAGGCGAAGTGGCTTGATCTCACGATTGACGGCGCGGACGAGTTTGACGGCGAGTTGAACCTCATCAAAGGCGGCGGCGGTGCTCTGCTTCAGGAAAAGATCGTGGCGACGGCCAGTGACCAGATGATTGTGATTGCGGATATTGGCAAAGAAGTAGAGCGGCTTGGGGCCTTTCCGCTGCCGCTTGAGGTGATCCCGTTTGGCTGGCAGACCACTAAAGCACTCATCGAGGAGACGCTTGTGAGCATGGATGTCCTTGGACGCAACACCACACTCAGGATGAACGGCGATGTGCCCTATTTTACGGATGAGGGGAACCACATCCTAGATTTGCACCTCAACCGTATTGGCAACGCGCGCCAGCTCAGCCTTGTGATGAACCAGATTCCGGGCGTGGTCGAGAATGGGCTGTTTCTTGATGTCTGTGACAAGGTTGTTGTTGGGTATGGCGACGGCAGGGTCGAAATCCGCGATACCAATGCGGGGACTGTCGAGATTGACCGTCTCGACTTTTTGGAAGACGACAATTTATTTACCGATTTGATGGACTGAGGAACGCGGCATGAGCTTTGATTATGATCTTTTCGTCATTGGCGGCGGTTCGGGGGGCGTACGCGCCGCGCGGGTGGCGGCACAGGGTGGTGCGAAAGTGGCTTTGGCTGAAGAGGACCGTTACGGCGGAACCTGTGTGATCCGTGGCTGTGTGCCCAAGAAACTTATGGTCTTTGCCAGCGAGTTTCCCGGTGCGATTTCGGATGCGCAGGCTTACGGTTGGGATGTGAGCCTCGGGGCGTTTGACTGGGGCGTGTTCAAGACGAAGCTTCACGCAGAGCTTGACCGCTTGGAAAATGTCTATCGCGGCATTCTCAAAAACAACGGTGTTGAGAGCTTTGATGCGCGGGCCAAAGTGGTTGGTGCGCATGAGGTTGAGTTGTCTGACGGGACACGCAAGAGCGCCAAGCACATTCTGCTCGCTATGGGGGGGCGACCTGTAAAGCCTGAGATGAAGGGTGCAGAGCACGCCATCACCTCAAACGAGATTTTCCACCTTGAGCGCTTGCCCAAGAATATGCTGATCCTGGGTGGCGGCTATATTGCCTGCGAGTTTGCTGGCATTATGAACGGGCTTGGGGTTGATGTGACGCAGTATTACCGCGGCGCGCAAATTCTGCGCGGCTTTGACGACGAAGCCCGTGGCCTTGTCTCTGAAGAGATGATCGAGAACGGTGTTAAGCTGCATTTGGGGACAAACATTCTTGAAATGCAGAAAGTGGATGGCGGTATCCGCGTGATCTCAACGAATGGACACGACGAAGTCTTTGAGCAGGTAATGTTTGCCACGGGCCGTGCGCCAAACACGCAAGACATGGGCCTTGAGGCCGTCGGTGTAGAGCTGGGCCGCAATGGCAAGGTATTGGTGGATGACTACAGCCAGACCAAAGTCCCGAGCATTTATGCCGTGGGCGATGTGACGGACCGTGTGAACCTGACGCCTGTGGCGATCCGTGAGGGTATGGCCTTTGTGGAGACGGTGTTTAACGGTAATCCGACAAAGCCTGACCACGCGCTTATCCCAACTGCGATTTTCACTCAGCCAGAGATGGGGACAGTGGGCTTAAGCGAGGAAGACGCGCGTGAGCAGGGGGCGATAGAAGTCTATTGCGCTTCCTTCAAGCCGATGCAGCAGAGCTTTGCAGGGCGCTCAAACCGTGTCTTGATGAAGCTGATTGTGTCTCAGGCGAGCCGCAAGGTTTTGGGTTGTCATATTGTCGCGCCGGGCGCAGGCGAGATGATCCAGCTGGCGGGGATTGCGGTAAAGATGGGAGCAACAAAGGAAGACTTTGACCGCACCGTTGCGGTGCACCCGACGATGAGCGAAGAGCTTGTAACGATGAAAGAGCCTGTGCGGCGCGCTTAATCCTTACCAAAAGGGTTGAAATGGTGGCGCAGACACACAAGTTAGGGCATAGCGACTTAAAGACTCAAAACAGAGGGGAAATCTCTAGATGGCGGGTAATTCTGGCGGCCCATGGGGCGGCGGCGGAAATGATAACGGGGATAACGGGCGCGACCAGCGGCCGAACGGTGGGCGCAGGCCTCCGAGCGAAGAGCCTTCGCCAATTCCTGAAATCGATGAATTGATGAAAAAAGGCCAAGAGCAGCTGCGCGTCCTGATGGGCGGCCGTGGTGGTGGAAATGGCGCGAACCGTGGTGGCCAAGGCGGCAGCGGTGGACCCGGGCTGAACCGTGGTACGATCGGCCTTGGGCTGTTGGTGGCCTTTGCGCTTTGGCTTTTCCAGAGCTTTTATACCGTGAAGCCAGAAGAACAGTCAGTCGAGCTTTTCCTTGGTGAATGTAATAGCCCATGCGTGGGCGGGCCGGGCCTTAACTTTGCGCCTTGGCCCATTGTGACAGCCGAAGTTATGCCAGTCACGCGTGAAAACACAGAAGATATCGGTGGTGGCACGGGTGCGGATGCGGGCCTGATGCTGACGGGTGACGAGAACATCGTCGACATCGACTTCCAAGTTGTTTGGAAC
>NZ_JAQWYD010000005.1:0-30370 GCF_029254145.1 Lentibacter sp. | reverse complement strand
ACCCCCCAAATTTTCTCATATCGAATCATTAACCTTTTCAAAATTAACCACTTATTCACCCTGCTCAGGCAGGCTTTTCTCATGTCACAGCGTCACCAGTTTTCTGAAGCGTCCCTACCGCTCTTTGAGAGCGACGAAGTGGTGATTTCTCCTGCGATTCCAGAGGGTAAGCTTCCTTCCTACATTGCAGATCATCGCCAGAGGCTTCGTGCCCGTTTTCTGTCTGGCGGGGCGGATGCGATGCCTGATTATGAGCTTCTCGAGCTTGTTCTCTTCCGCGCGATTCCGCGCCGTGACGTAAAGCCACTCACACGAGAGTTGCTCAATAAATTCAATGACTTCAATGGAGTAATAACTGCGGCGCCTGAGCGTTTGTTAGAGGTCAAACGGGTCGGTGAGGCCGTAATCTGCGAGTTAAAAATCGTTGCCGCAACTGCGCAGCGCCTTGCCCGCTCCCGCATCCTCCAACGCCCTGTTGTGTCCAGCTGGGAGGCCCTAATCGACTACTGCCATACCTCCATGGCCCACCGCGACACTGAGCAGTTTCGGGTATTGTTTCTCGACCGTAAAAACACTCTCATCGCTGACGAAGAACAGGCCTCTGGAACGGTTGATCATGTCCCTGTTTATCCTCGCGAGGTTGTCAAACGCGCCCTAGAATTAAACGCTAGTGCTCTGATTTTAGTACATAATCACCCGTCAGGTGATCCGACTCCGCCGCCTGAAGATATTTCAATGACAGCCCAAGTTGAGCGTGCAGAACAGGCTCTTGGGATCACACTTCATGACCACTTGATTGTTGGAAAATCAACCGAGCTGAGCTTCCGCGCGGCTGGTCTGATCTAACGGATCCAAACTTCGACACGGCGGTTCACTTGGCGCCCCCATTCGGTGTCATCACAGGCCATAGGCATCGCTTCACCATACGCCTGAACGCTTACGTCGAGCTGCGTAAAATCTGCCGTTTCTGCGGCTTTCTCGATCGCATTCTTCACAACTTCGGCCCGCCGACGAGAGATTTCAAGATTGGCTGCGGCGGCGCCTTCGCCATCACTAAAGCCGATAAAAACAAGACTTTTCCCGTCGTATATTCCTGCTTCCAAAGCGCTGGCAAGCTGCTCCACATTGGATCGAGACTGCGCATCAAGCCTCACAGACCCAGTTTCGAAACGAAACGATGTTGTCAGCCTTCGCATCTTGCGTAACGTGCCAATCATGTCCCGCGTTGTCTCCAAAGCGATTTCTTCTCCAGTGACCGAAATGGCGTTGGCCAAACGGTCGCCCTGAAAGTCGATCGATATTTCTTCAGGCGCTTGATCAACAAACCCAGCGCGACGTATCACCAGCTGCGCAGCAGGGCTGCGAGTATAGCTCAAAAATTCCCGCATGATCTTGGGCAAACGTCTTGCAGGAAGGTATAAAAACAAGGGAGTTGTGAGAGGGTAGTCTTCTGTTTTGACATTGCGACGTGTTGGCCTCAAAGAGCGGCCACAGGGTCCTGTGAGTGTAAGGATTTTGGTGTCCAGCGTCGCTGAACGCCCGACAAGTCCGATCCCGAAAGGGTCGATAGAGACGCGCTGTGACAGATCAAAGTTATCAGTTGAAAACCGTGTTTCGCTTCCAGATGTTTGGTTTTCTTTGAGCAGAAGCCGCTGCAACGCAAACGCCCCCGAACCGGTTTCAATATCTCGCAGATAGGGCGTAATTGCGGCCTCTTGTGGACCGAGCTCTTTCCAATTTTTGAGCTTCCCAGAATAAATTTCAGAAAGCTCCAGAACGCTGATGGCTTCAACTGGGTTTTGATTTGAAACGATCGCTACCAACGCATCAAGAGCCAAAACCCGGGCGCGGCCAAGTTGAGTCAGATCTCCCATGCCTGCTTCTCGGGCGAGTTTGCGTTCCGTCGTGCTTATTTCACGCGTCGACATTACAATATTGGTTTGATCTGCAAGGAGGTCTGCGAAACCCTCACCACTTGAGCTAATGTGAAAAAAGAAGCGAGCCAGCGTGGTCTCATCCGATTTCTTAGAGAGGGTGATGCTAAACTCTTTTGCACTTTGGCCTTCGCGCTCGGTTTTGAACCCGCTCTTCGCTGCGAAAGCTTCGATCAAGGCAGGTAACAAAAGACTTCCGATTTCAGCCGCACCTGAAATGTCTACTTCTGCGACAAAGGAGCTCAAGTTTGGGCAGCCAGGGCCAGCACAATCCACACCAGATCCGTCGACAGTCAGCTCGCCGTAGTCCGTTTCAACACGGTAAAACTGCCCGTCAAAGCCCAAGAGGTTCCCGTTGATTTGAACAGACTTGTCACGAGATGTGAGTGTCACATCCTGAGCAATGAGTGATTGCACTGAGCTAAAAATGAAAAGTGCGGCGATATACGCCGCACGTTTAATACTCATCAAAAGAGCCTCTCAACGTGACGGTCAGTTGAAAGATACCTTCATGTCATTGACGAGCTTTTTCAACATTAGAAAGTCACCTACGGCGTCACAAGTGGGCATAGACATGTCCAAAGTCTGAACCGCGATCTTTTCGCCACGGCTTGTCTGAAGCGTTTGGGCTTCAATGTCTTTGTCGCAGTTGCTTGGGGTAATCTCGATATCCACGCTGAGAGCGATATCACCGATCTCCTTCGCCATCCCCGAGGGGAAGGTATAGATCTGGGCAACGAGCGGGTTCTCGAGACTGCTGTCACCAAGTTGGATTAAGAAGCCACCATGCCCAGTCACGCCATCCACGATATCACCTGGGCGTTCGCTCCAGATGTGGCGGGGATCCCCATATTCAGCGCCAAATTCACGTGCATGGAGCCCGATACCCGAATTGCCCTGCATCTGAACCACTGCGCGGTCATAAGAGAAAATCTCCTCTACCGTCACATTGGCCACAGCGCCCGCGCCGCCAGCTAGCGAAGCGATAAACACGGCTGTTTCGTTCAAAGCGGGAACAGTTGTGCTGAACATACCAGTTCCGTCTGTGACGTCTGAAAACATCATACCGTTGTGGTGTATCACCACGCGTTCGTTTGGAGCGCAGGGGGCAGACAGTTCCAGATCCACAAGCGCGGCGGCGATCGGTGTCCCTGATAGAGTCACTTTACAAGTCTCGCTTGTCAGGGGCTGCTGTGTGCCTTGTGGGGCTGCCAAAGAGCTGTCCAGAGAGGCTGTCACAAGCGTTGCTTCATCTGCCGCTGTCAACTTAATGTCTGAGATCGCAACGGGCAAAGGCATAGCTTGCACATCAGCTGCGCTAGCATGATTTGTAGCGGACGTGGTTTGCATGATCTGCCCTGTTAGCAAGATCGTAGCCAGTGTCGCTCCAGCAATTCCATATCTCTTATAGTCGGGCATAGCTGCCTCCGCCGTAAAGGTTCGGAGACAGTTTCGTTAAAAATTTGGGCACTCTTAGGGCAAAAGCACGGAGTCATTCAGGCGTTTTTATGGTGGCTTTAGACGCGCCCATGACAGTGCTTGAACTTTTTGCCAGACCCACAAGGGCATTCTTCGTTGCGTCCAGGGTTGCCCCATGTGTTTGGGTCGTTCTCTACAAAGCCTTCTGCGGGGGCAGTGGCAAGCTCGCTAGCCTTCTCTTGCGGCATGCTGCTTTGTTCGCGTTCTCGCATCATCGCCAGAGCCTGCTGTTGCTCTTCTTCTGAGAGCGGGCGCACAAGGCCAAGCTGCTGTGTGACGTCTTCGCGCAAGCTGTCGAGCATGCCTTCAAAAAGTTGGAAGGCCTCGTTCTTATACTCATTGAGAGGGTCGCGCTGTGCATACCCACGGAAGCTCACCACAGAGCGCAGATGCTCCAGCGTCAACAAGTGTTCACGCCATTTCTTGTCTATTGTCTGCAGCAAGACCTGCTTCTCAATCATCCGCATGGTTTCAGGGCCAAAGTGAGCGGCCTTTGAAGCCATAAACTCGTCGCTGGATTTTTCGAGCCGCTCGGTGATCTCTTCGTCGTCCACCCCTTCCTCTGCGGCCCAATCGATCACTGGGACATCAATACCTAATTTTTCAATACAGGCGGCATAGAGGCCTTCTGTGTCCCATTGGTCGGCGTAGGTTTTGGGTGGCATGTATTCATCAACAAGATCATCAATAACTTGATTGCGCATGTCTTGGGTAATCGCTGAAAGATCAGCCGCCTCCATGATGTCACGGCGCTGTCTAAAGATCACTTTGCGCTGTTCGTTCATGACATCATCGAACTTGAGAAGCTGTTTACGGATGTCAAAGTTACGGCCTTCGACTTTGGCTTGTGCGCGCTCAAGTGACTTGTTGACCCAAGGGTGCACAATCGCTTCGCCTTCTTTCATGCCAAGCGTTGACAGAACTTTATCAAGTCGTTCCGAGCCAAAGATGCGCATCAGATCGTCTTCAAGGCTAAGATAGAACGATGAGCGCCCTGGGTCGCCTTGGCGGCCCGAGCGCCCACGCAGTTGGTTGTCGATACGGCGGCTTTCGTGGCGCTCTGTGGCCAAGACAAACAAGCCGCCTGCGTCTTTGACTTTTTGCTCCCAATCTTTGTGATCGGCTTCAATTTTGGCGCGAACTTCTTCGTTGTCATCCTCAGGAGAGGCAGCGATGGCCTCCATGATCTTGAATTCAACGTTGCCACCAAGTTTGATGTCGGTCCCGCGGCCCGCCATATTGGTCGCGATTGTGACAGCCCCAAGCTTGCCTGCATCAGCTACAATTTGTGCCTCCTGCTCGTGTTGGCGCGCGTTCAAGACATTATGCTTCACGCCCTCTTTGGTCAGCATCTCACTCAGGAACTCAGACTTTTCAATCGAGGTCGTGCCCACAAGAATGGGCTGGCCTTTGGCATTGGATTCTTTGATCGTCTCAACGATGGCGGCGTATTTTTCTTGCGCCGTACGGTAGACGGCATCGTCATCATCTATCCGTGCAATAGGCTTGTTTGTCGGAACTTCGACAACCCCAAGACCGTAGATTTCCATGAATTCTTCAGCTTCTGTTGTGGCGGTTCCAGTCATGCCAGCAAGTTTGTCATAGAGGCGGAAGTAGTTTTGGAAAGTTACCTGAGCCAGAGTTACGTTTTCGGGCTGAATATTGCAGCCTTCCTTTGCTTCGATTGCTTGATGAAGCCCCTCTGAAAGGCGCCGGCCCGCCATCATGCGGCCCGTAAACTCGTCAATCAAAACAACATCGCCGTTGCGGACGATATAGTCTTTGTCTCTAACGAAAAGTTTGTGAGCACGTAGGCCCTGATTGACGTGATGCACAATTGTTGTGCTCTCAGGGTCGTAAAGACTCTGCTCTTCTTCCAATATCCCGCGTTGGCGCAGCAGCTGCTCGAGGAACTCGTTGCCTTCGTCAGAGAAGGTCACATTGCGAGTTTTCTCATCGAGGCTGTAGTGTTCTTCGGTCAGCTCAGGAATGAGTTTATCGATCTCGATATAGAGCTCCGAGCGGTCTTCCGAAGGGCCAGAAATAATCAGCGGTGTGCGCGCCTCGTCAATCAGGATCGAGTCCACTTCGTCGACGACGGCGAAGTGGTGGACCTTCTGATTAATCTGCTTCAGCTCTGATTTCATATTGTCGCGCAGGTAGTCAAAGCCGAGTTCGTTGTTGGTCGCATAGGTGATGTCTGAAGCATAGGCTTCTGATTTTTCGCTTTCGGGCTGCTGTGGGTAAATCACACCTGTTGTCATGCCAAGCGCGCTAAAGACATTGCTCATCCACTCGGCGTCACGGCGGGCGAGGTAGTCATTTACGGTGACAACATGTACGCCCTTGCCTGTGAGTGCGTTAAGATATGCGGGGAATGTCGCAACGAGCGTTTTTCCCTCACCAGTCTTCATTTCCGAGATGTTACCTTGGTGCAAAAAGATACCACCCATGAGCTGAACATCAAAAGCCCGCAAGCCCAAGGCCCGCTTGGCGGCCTCACGGCAGTTGGCGAAGGCTTCAGGCAAGAGATCATCAAGGCTTTCGCCGTCAGCGACGCGCTTTTTGAATTCGGCTGTTTTCGCGATAATCTGCTCATCGCTGAGTGTCTCAAAAGAAGCCTCAAGTGCATTGATTTTTTCAATCAGTGGCTTTGTCGCCTTAACCTTGCGGTCGTTTGCCGTGCCAAAAACTTTTTTGGCCAGTGATCCAAGTCCAAGCATGTTTAGTCCGATCCGCTCATTTATCTCGTCGCAAGACATTTGCTTGCTCCGGTTATATGCGCGTCCTACAACGGCGTGGAACAGATAGCGTGTCTTGGCCTTAAGGCGATGTAAGGGTCGGCTCTCGCAGTGTCAACGCCGCGAGCGATACGCGAATGAAACAAAGGGAATATGATGTCTAAACACTTCAAGATTATGTCACTGGTTTTGGCGGGCGCTTTGGCTTCCACTTCCGCTTCAGCTGACGATACTGCTCCGAACTCTGGCACGGTCGTCGCGACAGTGAACGGCACGGAAATAACATTGGGCCATATGGCAGCTGCACGCAGTGGGCTCCCAGAGCAGTATTTACAGCTTCCCGATGACGTACTCTTTAAGGCGATTTTGGACCAATTGGTCAATCAAACCATCCTTGCAAACCGTTTTGAAGGCGATGTGCCTGCACCAGTCCAGCGCCGCCTTGAAAACGAGCGGCGCTCTCTTATCGCATCAACGGTTATTGAGCAGATTGTTGAAGAAAAGCTCACGGACGATGCGCTAAAAGCCGCCTATGACGCAAAATACGCTGAAGCCACGCCCGACAAAGAGTTCAAGGCTGCTCACATTCTTGTGGAGACCGAAGAGGACGCGGAAAAGATAGTTGAAGAACTGGCTGCAGGTGCGGATTTCACCGAGCTCGCAAAAGAGCGTTCGACGGGACCTTCCGGGCCAAATGGTGGTGATCTAGGCTGGTTTGGTAAAGGTATGATGGTGCCTGCGTTTGAAGAAGCCGTTGCGGGAATGGAAGATGGCGCAATCTCGAACCCAGTTCAAACGCAGTTTGGCTGGCATGTAATCAAACTGAACGAAACGCGGCTTTCAGATGTCCCTCCGTTTGACGAGGTGAGAGCTGAGCTGGAGAGCGAGCTTTTTAATACTGTGATTGAAGATGAAGTAGAGCGCTTAAAGAAGCTTGGCAGTATTGAGCAAGTTTCCGAGGGAGAGATTGACCCAGCCGTCTTGAAAGAAGACACGCTGCTTACGGAGTAAAGGCTCATGGCCAAGATTACCAAAGTATCGCCACTCGCGCCTGCGCAGTTCCCTGTGCTTCCTGTCATCAAGGGCGTGAGCTTTGCCACGGCTGCGGCAGGGGTAAAATACGCTGGCCGCACGGATGTCATGCTCGCACTGCTCTGCGAGGAAACAACGATTGCTGGCGTGTATACGCGTTCTTCCACCCGCTCGGCGGCAGTGCTTGATTGTCAGGCGAAAACCGGGGGCGAAGCGAGTGGTCAAGCAGCGATCATTGTAAACTCGGGAAACTCCAACGCCTTCACGGGCGCTGTTGGCGTACAGTCGGTTCAGGCAATTACGTCTGCGGCTGCAACCGCACTTGATATGGACTCCAACCGTGTTTTCACGTCCTCGACGGGCGTGATTGGTGAGCGCTTGCCACATGACAAGATCGTGTCTGCCCTAGAGGGGCTCAAGAGCAACTTGTCAGAGGTAAATATAGCCGACGCTGCGAAAGCCATTATGACAACTGACACATTCCCAAAGGGAGCATGTGCCAGCTTTGAAGTGGCAGGCAAGACGGTTAATATCACGGGGATTGCTAAGGGATCAGGCATGATCGCACCTGATATGGCGACGATGTTGGTCTATATATTTACCGACGCTGCCATAGGTCAATCCGATTTGCAGGCTGTATTGACTGACCTGACTGGCCCAACATTTAACTCGATCACTGTAGACAGCGACACCTCAACATCTGACACACTTCTCTTATGCGCCACTGGCAAAAGCGGCGTCTCCGTTGGGTGCGAAGATGTACAGTTTAGAGAGGCTCTCCGTGATGTGATGCTAGATTTGGCGCATCAGGTTGTTAAAGACGGCGAGGGCGCAACGAAGTTTGTAGAGATCCGCGTAACGGGTGCGCAAACTGAGCAAGACGCCCATATGCATGCTATGGCGATCGCAAATTCGCCTTTGGTAAAAACGGCGATTGCTGGCGAAGACCCAAACTGGGGGCGTATCGTCATGGCTATCGGAAAATCAGGAGCCTTTGCTGATCGGGACAAGCTTTCTATTTGGTTTGGAGACGTGCTTGTCGCCAAGGATGGTTGGGTTAACCCTGACTACCGCGAAGAAGACGCGGCTGCCTTGATGAAGCTACCTGAGATCGTTGTTAGGGTTGATCTTGGGCTTGGCCAAAGCGCTAAAACAGTTTGGACCTGTGACTTGACGCACGGCTACATTGAGATCAACGCGGACTACCGATCATGAAAGTAGTTCTCGTTTCTGCCGTCGCTCTTTTAGACAAAGACAACCGTGTTCTTTTGGCTCAACGACCAAAAGGCAAGTCGATGGAAGGCCTTTGGGAGTTTCCTGGGGGCAAGGTTGAGCCTGGAGAAAGTCCGGAAGGCGCCCTAGTGCGCGAACTTCACGAAGAGCTCGGCATCGAAACATGGAACAGCTGCCTCGCACCGCTCACTTTTGCCTCACATAGCTATGATGATTTTCACCTATTGATGCCTCTTTTTGCCTGCCGAAAGTGGAACGGGATTGTATCCCCGAGGGAAGGCCAGGCGCTTGCTTGGGTGCATGCAGAGAAGCTGAAAGATTATCCAATGCCTGCTGCGGACATCCCTTTGATCCCTATTTTGCGCGACTGGTTGTGAATTAACACATAATTTACTTTTTTTGAGTGACCTGATGCGGTATCCAAGAGCACAAATATCTTGGAGGATATGCTGTGCGGACAATTATTGTTGCTAGCGGTGTATATGTTCAGGGTTGTTTTGTTCGCATGCTTGAAAACGGGCGTGCTGTCATTCGGGTTGGAAACATAGAGTATACTGGCGACCTTGTAACTTCTGATCGACACGAAAAAAGGCTGGCAGGGTAACCTACCAGCCTTTTTCATTTAGCTTTCGGACGATATCAATCTAGGTTGCGTTCAATCTCTTCGCGCTCAAAGATTTCGATCACATCGCCAGCACGAATGTCGTCATATGCCTCGAAGGCCATCCCGCACTCTTGTCCTGACTGGACCTCGGCCACTTCGTCTTTAAAGCGCTTAAGTGTCTTGAGCGTTCCCTCGTGAATAACAACGTTGTCGCGGAGCAGACGTACTCCAGCGCTCCGACGCGCCACGCCTTCGGTCACAAGACAGCCAGCCACTTTGCCAACGCCAGTAACTTTAAAGACTTCACGAATTTCAGCGTATCCGATGAACTTCTCGCGAATTTCGGCAGATAGCAGGCCGCTCGCTGCTTTCTTCACATCGTCTACAAGATCATAGATGACAGAGTAGTAGCGAATTTCGACGCCCTTCTGGTTTGCACTGTTACGCGCAGGCGCATTGGCCCGAACGTTGAAGCCAAACACAGGTGCGCCGGAGGCTTCAGCAAGGCTGACGTCGCTTTCTGTGATTGCGCCAACACCAGAGTGTAGAACGCGAACGCGGACTTCGTCGTTTCCGATTTTTTCCATCGCTTGCACGATGGCTTCAGCAGAACCTTGTACATCGGCTTTCATAACGATTGGCATTTCGGTGACGTTTTTGTCATCTTTTGCTTTCGCCATCAGCTGCTCAAGCGTCGTCGCAGCACCTGCTGCAGCACGCTTCTCTTTGGCTGCACTTTCACGATACTCAGCAATCTCGCGGGCCTGTGCCTCTGAACTTACTACGTTGAGTACATCGCCAGCCTCTGGTGTGCCATTCAGACCAAGAACCTCTACAGGCACAGATGGCCCAGCTTCTTGGACGCGCTCGCCCTTGTCGTTGATCAAGGCACGAACTTTACCGAACTGCTCACCAACGACAAAGATATCGCCTTGGCGGAGTGTTCCTTTTTGAACCAGAACAGTTGCAACAGGACCTCGTCCGACATCAAGCTGTGCCTCAATAACGGCTCCTTCTGCAGCCCGATCTGGGTTTGCTTTCAGCTCGAGAATTTCGGCTTGAAGGGCAATGGCATCGAGCAGTTCATCAAGGCCTTGACCAGTGATTGCTGATACTTCTACGTCTTGAACATCACCAGACATGGCTTCAACAACAACTTCGTGCTGTAGCAAGTCAGTGCGTACCTTGGTCGGGTTTGCAGCGGGTTTGTCGATTTTGTTGATTGCAACGATCATCGGTACCTTAGCCGCCTTTGCGTGGTTGATCGCTTCGATAGTCTGAGGCATCACCGCATCATCGGCTGCGACAACAAGAACAACAATATCCGTAACTTGCGCGCCGCGCGAACGCATAGAGGTAAAGGCAGCGTGACCTGGTGTGTCCAGGAACGACAAGACCGCACCACTTTCTGTTGTGACCTGATAGGCACCGATGTGCTGCGTGATCCCACCAGCTTCGCCAGCAACCACTTTTGCGTCGCGGATCGCATCAAGAAGTGATGTCTTGCCGTGGTCCACGTGACCCATGATCGTAATGACTGGAGGACGTGGTTTAAGGTCTTCCGCGTTTTCCGGCACCTCTTTAATCACATCTTCAACATCAGATGCTGAAACACGTGTCATTTTGTGGCCAAATTCTTCGATGATCAACTCAGCCGTGTCGGCATCAATGGTCTGGTTCTGAGTAACCATCATACCCATATTCATCAGGGCCTTAACAACATCAGCAACACGCTCTGCCATACGGTTGGCGAGTTCGCTTACAACAATTGCTTCGGGTAACTGAACTTCACGGACGATTTTCTCACGCTCAACGTTTTGACCCATCGCTTTTTGGCGAGCGCGCTCTTGTTGACGTTTCATGGCAGCCATTGAGCGCTGTCGTCCACCCTCACCGCCAGACAACGCCTGATTGAGAGTGAGCTTACCGCTACGGCGGCCTTCGTCGCCCCGAGCCTTATTGGCTTTGCTACGATCGTCCCGATCGTTAGTTTCGACTTTGCGACGGTCGGCCATTGGCTTGGCCGCTGTGCGGCTGGCGCCGGCGTCTGCATCGGGTGCAGGTGCAGCAGCAGCGCGCTTTGCAGCTTCTTCCGTTTCGCGGAGCTTGCGCGCATCGTCTTCTGCTTTGGCGCGTGCGCGCTCTTCACGCTCTTTTTCTTCGCGTTCTTTTTCTTCGGCTTCTGCGCGACGACGCATACGCTCTTCTTCGCGCTGCTTTTCTTCAGCTGCGCGCTGTTCTTCTTCGTCTGATTCACGCGCTTTTGCTGCTTGAACAGCTTTCAGCCGACGCTCCATCTCCGCATCGGTTATGCCGCCAGGCCTGTTGCTTGAGGCAGCAGAAGATTTGTTGCCGCCAGCGCCCGCACCCGATGTCGCGACACTGGGTTTGGGTACGACAACGCGTTTGCGCTTCGTTTCTACCACCACATTCTTGGTGCGCCCGTGGCTAAAGCTTTGCTTTACGTTGCCAGACCGCGGACCGCCGCGGAGACCAAGTGTCTTTTTGCCGTCGCTATCGCTCATTCGATATACTCATCCTTTCATGCGCCCGTCGGGCGCGGTGGGCCGAAAGCCCTCTAGTCTTGTTGCTTCCTCTATAACACGAGATGCCAAACCTCCAGCATCTAAGGCCGCATGAACTGCGAATTCTCGCCCAAAGGCGGCCCCTAGCTCGTGTCGTGCGAGGCATTCAAATGTTTTTCCATCGCCCCAAAGCCGAATCTTTGACTTTTCGCGTGGTGAGCCATCGCTTGCTTGAAACAGAATGCTTGCGCGTTCGCTCGTCGTCCAGTCTTTCACTTTTGTGGAGCCTGTAACCGCTCCACCAGATTTACGTGACAAGCCAAGCAGGCTAATCACGCGCTTCAAAAGCACATTTTCAACAAACTCAACCAAGTTATCAGGCACTTTAACTTGCTCTTTTGCCGAGCGGCTGAAGAGATTTTTCTTGGCAGCTAGAGTGAGCGCCTCTTTATTGGCGCTCACCCAAATACCACGACCAGGCAATTTACCTGCAACGTCAAAGGCCAGGGTCTGATCTGGTCCGACAACAAATCTAAGAAGCTCCGATTTGGGGCGCAGCTCTCCAGTTGCAATGCATTTGCGCACTGCATCTTGTGAGTCTTTCCCTATGATCTCGGCGTTTGTTGTCATCAATACCCTGACTTATTCCGCGTCTTCTTCTTCGACGTCGTGGTCTGCGGTTTCGAGTTCAGCTGGATCAATCCAACCAAGTTGAATGCGGGCTGACATCACGAGGTCTTGAGCTTCTTCAAGAGTGATGCCGAAGGGCTCCAAGATGCCGTCATCTTTGACGCGTTCGCCTTCAACACTTGTCCAGCCACCGGCCAGTTCCCAGTCAGCGCAGGTTGCGAAGTCTTCGAGCGTTTTGACATCGTCTTTAGCCAGAGCTTCCAGCATTTGAGGAGACATCTCGCCAAACTCCGCCAAGCTGTCTTCCAGGCCAAGCGAGCGAGCATTTTCCATCGCAGCTTTTGCATCGGCTTCAAGTATATCGCGCGCACGTGCCTGAAGTTCGTTGGCTGTGTCATCGTCGACGCCTTCGATAACCAAAAGCTCGTCAACCTCAACATAGGCGACTTCTTCAAGTGTGGTGAAGCCTTCTGAAACCAGCAGTTGTGCAAAGAACTCGTCAAGGTCCAGTTTGTCCATGAACAGTTTCGTACGAAGCTCAAACTCACGCTGGCGACGCTCGGATTCGTCCGCTTCTGTCATGATTTCGATCTCAAGGCCTGTCAGCTGTGAAGCGAGACGGACGTTTTGACCGCGGCGGCCAATCGCAAGGCTCAACTGCTCATCTGGAACAACGACTTCGATACGTTCGGCTTCTTCATCCAGAACAACTTTAGAAACTTCTGCTGGCTGCAGGGCGTTCACAAGGAATGTCGGTACATCTTCGTTCCAAGGAATGATGTCGATCTTTTCGCCTTGCAGCTCGTTTACAACAGCCTGAACACGGCTGCCGCGCATACCGACGCAGGCGCCAACAGGATCGATGCTGTTGTCATAAGAAATAACAGCAATCTTGGCGCGCGAACCTGGGTCGCGAGCAACAGCTTTGATTTCGATGATACCTTCGTAGATTTCTGGCACTTCCATTTTAAAGAGCTCAGCCATGAATTCTGGCGCTGTGCGGCTCAAGAAGATCTGTGGGCCACGTGCTTCGCGGCGTACATCCTTGATGAAGCAGCGAATGCGGTCGTTCGGACGGTAGCTTTCACGACCAATCTTTTCGTTGCGGCGCAAGATGGCTTCTCCGCTGCCAACATCAACAATAACGTTGCCATATTCTTCGCGCTTTACAACGCCGTTGATGATTGTGCCTGCACGATCTTTGAACTGCTCAAACTGGCGATCACGCTCAGCTTCGCGAACTTTCTGAAGAATAACCTGCTTTGCGCTTTGCGCCGCAATCCGGCCCATCTCGACAGGGGGTACTTCTTCAACAAATGTATCGCCAACCTTTGGATCGTCGAGGTAAAGCTTGGCCTGTTCGACGGTCATTTCTGCCTGATAGTTTTCCAGCTCTTCTTCGTCTACAACGGTGCGGACGCGCGTAAATGTGGCTTTGCCTGTCTTGCGGTCAATCGCAACGCGAATGTCCATTTCAGCGCCGTAGCGGCTTTTGGCTGCGCGCGCGAGGCTTTCTTCCATGGCTTCGATAACAAGCACAGGGTCGATCATTTTTTCGCGGGCTACGGCCTCTGCGGTTTGCAAAAGCTCTAGCTGGTTGGCGGATGTGATTGCCATTTACTCGTCCTCCTCAGACTCAGGCGATTCTTCAATATCTACTTCTCCGCCGTCCGCATATGCGCCAGCGGCTTTTCGTTGTCTCAGCATTTCTTTGATTAGTTCGTCGGTCATGACGAGCTTGGCTTCCACAAGCCATTCGAATTTAAGCCCAATCGTGCCTTGATCAATGGTGAGCAAAACTTCGTCACCTTCAACGCCAGCGAGCTCACCACGAAAACGCTTTTGTCCGTCGATCATTTCACCTGTTTCGACTTTGGCCTCGAAGCCTTCAAAAGTGTCAAAGTCTTTGAGACGGGTCAGTGGGCGATCAATACCAGGGCTAGAAACCTCAAGCGTGTAGGCATCTGACAGTGGATCTTCGACGTCGAGCAAAGCACTAACAGCGTTGGAGATGGCGGCGCAGTCATCGACTTCAATGCCGCCTTCAGGACGCTCAGCCATGATCTGTAGTGTTTCAACTTCACCACTTAGCAGACGAATGCGCACAAGCTCATAACCCAAGTCCTCAATGACGGGGGTTACGATTTCGGCCAAACGTTTGTCTCTGGCGGATTTAGCAATCAGGTTCGACATTTTTCTCTTTGCTCAAACAAAAAAGCGGGCCATGCGGCCCGCTGTATAATTCGGTGGTGCGCTGGTAGTCAGCACGCCGCTGTTGAGCAGGTGTGTAGTCGCAATGTTCAAAGGATGCAAGGCCGAATCACTTAGGCTTGAAGTGCGATATCGTCCATGATCTCTGCCAATGCCGCGCTGATCCTTGGCTCGGAAAGAGCATGTCCCGACAGGCCCACAATTTGGAGTTCGGCTTTTTCCATGGCCGTGGCCAGTTCATGCGCCGAAACGGGCGGGCAAATCATATCAAATCGGCCCTGAACAATCCGAGTTGGAATATGTGAAATTGTTGCGCTGTTCTCCAATATGAAATTGTCACTGTCGAGGAATAGCCGATTGTGAAAGTAGTGATTTTCCAAGCGCGCAAAGGCGCGGCAGAACGCGTCATTGGGGATGTAAAAGTTGCCCTCAGACTGTATCGACGCGAGCGTGTTTTCCCATGCTGTCCAAGCTTGTGCACACTTCAATGCTTCGGCATCGTCTGTGCCAAAGAGTCGCTTGTTATAGGCGCTGACCAAATCATTGTGTTCTGCCTTGGGAATCGGGTCGAGAAAGCGCTCCCATATATCGGGCCAAAAGGCTCCAGCTCCACCACCATAAAACCAGTCAAGTTCGGTCTGGCGCCCAAGAAAAACGCCGCGTAGCGTCATTGACCTAACTGGTTCTGGATGGGAGATTGCATAAATAAGGGAAAGTGTGGCGCCCCAGCTTCCGCCAAAAACGTGCCATAAAGAGATCTGGAGTTCGTTACGGATTGTTTCAATGTCTCGAACCAAATCCCAAGTTGTATTGTTTTCGACCGATGCGAAAGGTTTTGACCGTCCGCACCCGCGCTGATCAAATAGTATGATACGGTAATGCCGAGGATTGAAAAAGCGCCGCATCGCTGGGCTGCACCCACCGCCAGGACCACCATGAAGAACCACGACGGGAACGCCGGTCGGATTGCCTGACTGCTCAACATAGAGCATATGGCCGTTACCTGCGTCGATCATCCGCCTGTCAAAGGGTTCAATTGAGGGATAAAGTCGCGCACGAACGTTTTTTTCATCTACGGATTCGTGCATGTCGTATCTTTCCAGACGTATCAGAGAAATTTGAGGGCCCGACTATGCAAAACCAGACCAGAACAGTTGATCCAGCCGAGCTCGCCAAGTTTGAGGCAATGGCTGCCGAATGGTGGGACCCAAACGGCAAGTTTCGCCCTTTGCACCTGATGAACCCGTGCCGGCTTGATTATATTACGAAGCAAATTGCGGCGGAGTTCAATCGCAATCTGGCTGAACCTATGCCGTTCAAAGGTATTCGGATTATTGATATCGGTTGTGGTGGAGGGCTTTTGAGCGAGCCGCTTACACGCCTAGGGGCCGATGTCTTGGGCGCGGATGCCGCAGAAAAGAATATCAAAGTTGCAAAGCTACATGCCGAGCAGGACGGCCTTAAGATAGATTATCGGGCTGTTACGGCAGAGGCTTTGGCGGATGCAGGAGAGCGGTTTGATGTTGTGGTGAATATGGAAGTTGTTGAGCATGTTGCCGACCCGCAGGACTACCTGATGGAATGCTCAAATCTGCTGAAGCCAGGGGGGCTGCATATCTGTTCAACTATCAACCGCAATGCAAAGAGTTTTACGATGGCCATCATTGGTGCAGAATATGTGATGCGTTGGCTGCCCAAAGGTACGCATGAGTGGAAAAAGTTCATTTCGCCTGATGAGCTTTTTGAGTTTATCGAAAAAGCTGGAATGCAACCAATTGATCGCAAAGGGTTTGTGTTTAATCCGATCAGTTGGAGCTGGAAGATTTCTGATCGTGATTTGAGCGTTAACTATGTAACCGCTGCTAAAAAGCCTGCTTAATCACTCACCGCTCTCTAGCTTTAGGCGCATCTCACGCAAAACGGGAATTGCCGCACGAATATCATCAGCGCCCTTCTCATCTACAAGTGTCCTGATGATTGGCTCGATTGCCGAAAGCGCGGCATCCCGCGCTTGTCTGCCAGCGGGGCTGATAGCAACCATTTTGCGGCGCGCGTCATCCCAATCTGGGCGGATGTGCACATATCCCGCCCACTCAAGCTTGTTGAGTGTGTTGGTCATCGCCCCTTTGGTGACATGGAATACCTTTGCCAGCTGGGCGGGCGTTTTCTCGGAATTGGTGTATGCTAAATGGGTCAGGACAGAGAAATGCGAAATCTCCATTCCTGCAGGTAGAATGCGTGTGAGTTTGTTTCTCAATAGCTGATCTGTGGCCAGAATTTCGCTGACCAGCGTGATTGCCAAAGAGCTTTGTTTATTGTTCATTGCGGCCCCTCAAACACTCTGGATTGCGTTAGGGATGCCACGCGCGAACGCGCTCTGGATACTTCGGCGAGATCGATGTCAAAACAAGTAACACCTGCCTCAACGCCCACATCGATAAGCACTTCGCCCCAAGGGGACACAACGAGAGAGTGTCCATAGGTGCGCCTCTCTTTCCCGTCTTTCGTATAGTGCAAGCCTGTCTGCGCGGGGGCCAAAATATATGCGCCATTTTCAATCGCACGGGCACGCAAGAGTGCATGCCAATGGGCTCGGCCTGTTGTCTGCGCAAAGGCAGCGGGAACAGTCAATATCTCAGCGCCAGCTTGTGCCAATGTGCGATACAGATGTGGAAAACGAACATCATAGCAGACAGATAAACCAACGACGCCAAAATCTGTTTTGGCTAGAACCGCTTTTGTTCCACGCTCGTAGGTTGCGCTTTCCCGGTAGCTTTCGGTTTCGGAAATATCGACATCAAACATATGAATTTTATCATACTTCGCGACAACTTTTCCCATCTGATCAATCAGAAAAGATCGGTTCGCAAACTTTCCTTCGACAGCTTCACTTTTCACCCCCAAAGACCCAATAAGAATAGATACTTCATGAGTCTCTGCGAGAGTCCTCATTCGTGCTAAAAATGGGTCGTTCTGTTCGAAATGAAGAACGTCTGAAAGCGTGGTCTTTGACGCTGCAATGCAATTTGAAACTTCGGGAGTCAGAATGAATTTCGCACCGCATTCAACTGCCTCAATCACGTAAGCTTCACATGCAAGCAAATTGGCCTGTGGATCGGGTGTGGAGGTGAGCTGAACCAGTGCAACTTTCATCAGGCTTTCCCCAATGCTCCGTCAAGCTTTCCAGAGCTCTCAAGTGCGTAGAGGTCGTCGCACCCGCCAATTCCGATCCCATCGATAAAGATTTGCGGTACAGTGCGTGCACCACTGGCGCGCTCAATCATTTCTGGTTTGAGTTTTGGGTCCGACAGAATGTTGTATTCAGTATAGTCTACGCCTTTGCTGTCCAAAAGGCGTTTGGCAGCATGGCAAAACCCGCAGAGTGGGGAAGTGTAGATTTCAATATTTTTCATTTGGCCCTCAAAGATCAGTGTTGAGGCGGAACTTAATCATTCTTTGCTGCACGTGCCAGAAAAACCACCCGCACACTCGCAACATCGTGTTTAAGACAGGCCTCAGTCGCAGCACTAAGGGTCGCTCCCGTGGTCATAACGTCGTCTACAAGTACGATGTGGCGGCCTCGCGTTTGAAGTTCTATTTTGGAATTGAAGCTGATTGCATTTTGAAGCCAGAGTTCACGCTCTTCTCGATCGAGTCCAAAAAGTGGTGGTGTACGCTTGGTGCGCTTCAGCAATGAAGGAGGATGCTCAAATTTACCTATTCGTGCGAGGCTCTGTGAAAGAAGCTCTGATTGATTGTATTTACGCCTGAGGAGGCGGGTCCAATGAAGCGGGACAGGCGCGATGATAGGGTTTTCGGGCAATATCGGTTGCAGGGTCTTCATCAGCCAAGGTCCTGCGGCTGTGGCGATTTCAGCACGATCCGCGTATTTAAGTTCCCAAACAAGCTTCTTTGCGCCGTCTCTATAAAGAAAGGTTGCGCGTGCGGCTTTCCATTTTCGTGGCGTATGGAGACAATCGTCGCAGAGCTCTTCATGGCTTGATGGGCCAGGCAGCGGGCTTCCACAACCGTTGCACACAAGGCCTGCTATGAAATGTGATGCAAGCCAGCATTTGCTACAGAGACCAACTTGACCTTCGATATTTGTGCCGCAGCTTAAACATGCGCTTGGGTAAACTGTGTGAACTAGTGTTTGTATCCCTGACCGCCAGCCCATATTCCTAAACCATGACATCTCGTGACCTACACACAGACCGCGCCGCCTTGAAGCGCCAACGCCAGCGCGCATTTCTTGGCGAGGCGGCTTTTGTGCATGAGGCAGCGATTGATGAGATGGAGTATCGGCTAAGCTTGGTTAACAGAACGTTTACCAAGCCACTACTGATCTCAGGTGCCCCGACAATCTGGCAATCAGCCTTTCCCAATTTCACGCCTATTGCCGACGAAGAAACATTGGATTGCAAACCCCAGTCCAATGACCTGGTTTTGCACGCTATGTCACTCCATTGGGCCAACGACGTGGTTGGACAGCTTATTCAGGCGCGCAATGCGCTGATGCCAGATGGGCTGTTCATTGGGTGTATGTTTGGCGGAAGCACCCTGAGTGAGCTTCGCAAATGTTTGAGCGAAGCTGAGATCGCGCTGACAGGCGGCCTTAGTCCGCGTGTTGCAATGTGTGCCGAGATTCGTGATCTCGGACAATTGATGCAGAGAGCGGGATTTGCACTTCCTGTTGCGGATAAAATCACACTTACAGCAAGCTATGACAGCATTTTTCATCTGTCTCACGACTTAAGGCGTATGGGGGAGGTAAGTGCGCTGGCTTTGCGCAAGCGTACCTTTGAAAAAAGAGAGTTGTTCCGCCTTGCCGATGAGATTTATAAAGAGCACTTCTCAGATGACAATGGCCGTATCATTGCGACCTTCGAAATTGTCTTTCTCACAGGCTGGGCGCCGCATAAAAGCCAGCAAAAACCGCTCAGACCTGGCTCCGCTCAAGCCCGTTTGGCGGACGCTTTAAAGACAAATGAGCTTAGATTTCTTGACCCTGACGTACATACAAAGAACGGTGACACCTAGATGCAAAAGCCAACACAAGCAGACTTCGATGCAAGCCATTTGCCCGTAGACCACCCCGAAGTTAAGAAACCAAAGATTGGTGTCTTGATGGCGAATTTGGGTACGCCAGACAATTACGATTACTGGTCGATGCGGAGGTATCTCAACGAGTTTTTGTCAGATCGCCGGGTGATCGATTACGCTCCGTGGAAGTGGCAGCCGCTGTTGCAGCTTATCATCTTAACCAAGCGACCGTTTACGAGCGGTGCAGCTTACAAATCAATCTGGAATGAAGCTGAGGGCGAGAGCCCATTGATGACGATTACAAAAGAACAGACAGCTGCTGTGCGTGAACGGCTTGAGGCAGAGTATGGCGGGGAGGTCATGGTGGATTTCTGCATGCGCTATGGCAATCCCTCGACAGACAGCAAGGTTGCTGAGATGATTGCTGCTGGCTGCGACCGTGTGTTGTTTTTCTCGCTTTATCCGCAATATGCGGGTGCAACGATGGCGACAGCCAATGACCAGTTCTTTCGTGCAATAATGAAAGAGAAGTGGCAGCCTTCGATACGTACGGTTGCGCGCTATTTTGATGATACCCGTTATATTGATGCGTTGGCGCGCTCGATTGAAGCATCCGTGGCGGAAATGGACGAGCGCCCAGAAACACTTGTGGTGTCTTATCACGGTATGCCAAAGCGCTATTTGCTTCAGGGTGATCCGTACCATTGCCAGTGCCAAAAAACGACGCGGCTATTGCGGGAGCGGCTTGGCTGGAGTGACATCGAAATTGTAACAACCTTCCAGTCTGTTTTTGGTCCGGAAGAATGGCTCAAGCCTTACACCGTAAAAGAAGTGGCGCGTCTCGCAGAAGAAGAGGGTAAGCGGCGCATTGCCGTTGTAGCGCCAGCATTTTCAGCTGATTGCATCGAAACGCTTGAGGAAATCAACGAAGAGATCAAGGAAGCCTTCGAGGAAGCTGGCGGCGAAGTCTTTCATTATATTCCTTGCCTGAACGCAGGCGAAGAGCATGTCACGTTTCTTACGGATCTTATCAAAGAGAATATACAGGGCTGGTAAAACAAAAAACGGCAGCCCGAGGGCTGCCGTTTTGTTTTTCCCCGAAGGAAAAAATTAGTTTCCTACTGCTGCCGCAACTGCGATCAGAAGAAGGAGTGGGATAGCCATGCCACCTGAAGAACCAGCTGCTTCTTCGACGATCACTGGTGCTTCGATGATTGGGTCTGACATGTTACCAGCTGAAGCTGCAGAAGCTGCGGCTACAAATGCTGTCGCGATAACGAGTTTCTTCATTTTTTCCTCCAGAACTTGAACGCGTGAATTAAGCACGGTCCAATACTTGTTTCGTAGTTCAGTCTTAATCAGTATAACAAGGGCTTTGCAAACCTAATGTAGTGCTTTGCCGCTCAACTCCGTCCACGTATCGTCAAATTAGCAACACTTGTGTGCCAACTTTTGTCAACTCAAAGAGTTCGGCGATATGTTCGTTGTAAAGCCCAATACAACCGTTTGATGATCGTCGACCAATTTTTCGCGTATCGTGTGTTCCATGGATGCGATAATATGTCCACGACAAGTAGAGCGCGTGCGTTCCAAGAGGGTTATCTGGACCGGGCCCTACGAACTCTGGCCACTCTGGGTTGCGCTCGCGCATAGAAGGCGTAGGTCGCCAGCTGGGTCCCTCAACCTTTTGTACAATTGCCGTCCGGCCAAGGCGCGTAAGGTCTTCTGTGAGCGGGACGCTGGTTGGGTAAAGTTTGTAGATTGATTGATCTTCAGACCAATAATGCAAGGCTCTTGACGTCGTATCTACAAGGCATGCCCCATTTTTTAAGTTGTCAAAATAGGGCTCCCAGCTCAGTGAGCGGAAGCTTGAAATATTGCGGCGTACCACTTCGCTCAAGTCTCGCTCGACTTCAACGGTTTCTGCGCCGTTTAGGCTGGTTGTTTGCGACAAAGCAGGTGTAGCCAAAAGGGCGGTTGAACCCGTTAAAAAACCACGGCGGCTCATTGAACTATTAAAATTTGACATCGGACGTCTCCGGTAACGTTATCAGAGCCGTATATATGGTTCTTGAGCCTCAGTCGCAAATCAAACCTTTGTAATAGGCTGTTTTGATCAGAACGGGATTTGCGTGAGCCGAGAAACCCCGCTAAAGCAAAACAGCAAAATCTTTTCGAAAGGGTTGTTATGCGCTTTATTGGTTCTATTCTGGTTGCAGCTGTTTTGTTGACCGCGTGTACAGCAGGCACGACAACGCCGCAAATGGGGGCTGACGGCAAGCCGTTGCCCAAACTTTACCGTATCTCCAACCATGCCACGAATAAGATTCAATTTCGAATTCTTGATTCAGTGAATTCTCTCCGTCTGGCCGCCGGTACTTCCGAAGTTGCTATGAATGCGCAGCTGATTGCCGCTGCGGAGACACATTCTCGTGACATGTCAGCGCAAAACCGACCTTGGCACTTTGGGTCTGATGGCTCTTCTCCCATCGACCGCGTCCTCCGGCTTGGGTACTCTGGGCCATTGCTTGGCGAGCTGATTTCCGAAACTTATGAAACTGAGCTTGAAACGCTTGGGGCATGGATGGAAAAGCCTGATACGCGTGCAATACTACTAGACAAGCGAGCGACCAATATGGGCTTCGCATGGTATCAGGAAAGCACAGGCAAGATCTGGTGGACGCTGATCATGGGCGGCTAAGTGCCCCAGTCTTTTCAGAAAAAGGTTTGTGAGCTTACTGCTTGATCAGAATAGGCGTACCGTTTTTGACCATTGAATAGATTTCTTCCATTTGTCGGTCAGTCACCGCAATGCATCCAGCTGTCCAATCGCGTTTGCCGTCTCTATATTTCTTGGGTCGACCATGGATAAAAATATCGCCTCCAGGGCTTTTCCCAAGCGCACGCGCACGGGCGATGTCGTCGACGTTCGGATATGAAATACCGATAGAGAGATGGAACTCACTGTTCGGGTTTCGACGATTGATGATGTATTGGCCTTCGGGTGTTCGCCCGTCGCCCTCAATACGTTTGTGCCCTCGAGGGCTGAAGCCGAGGTGAACATTGTAGGACTTGAGCACACGGGTCCCGTTCAAAAGATAGAGTTTACGGGCGTCTTTTTCGACCAGGACTTGTGTGACCGCCGGGCCAGTATAGCTTTTGAATTTGGATGAAGAGCATCCAGCCAACAACAAAATTGATATGAGAACTCCAAAGAATTTTACCGCACGCATATTTTTGCTCGCATTTGCCTACAGTGGCTACTTACCAACCTTCCTTAAATGCTGCACTCTTTTTTGCTTAATCTAGTTGGTATTTTTCCAAAAACTGCTTCTTTGACGCGTTATAGCAGGACAGCAGCGCCGAAATTTCAATTTGATTGGCTGCTTGCTCTCCTTGGCGGCATTTTTCCGCAAAATCCTCAAATCCGAGATTGAGGGCGCTTCCCTTTAGAAAATGCATGCTTGCCGGCAGTTCGGCGACGGGCTTGTCAATCAGGGCTGCAAGCTCTTCTTCGACCTCTTGAAGAAAAACTTCAACAATTTCACCAAAATCATCTACCCCGATGTCCTCGCGGAGCTCGTCTGCTTTGTTCCAGTTGATCATGGTGGCCAAACCTTTCTGTGCCAAGACACGTTACCGACTGGAAGTTAAGCGAAAGCAAAAAGACCTGTAAAAAGTGACTAGATATCTTCACTTGGGCTTAAGGCGATATGGCTAGTTTACTAGGGAAGCGGTGTGCTGAACATGCCCAGGGTAATAAATGCAAAGCAGCAGGCATCATATCGAAGCGGGACAGATAGACAGCAATCTTGTGCTTGTCGTTGATGATAGCCGTTTGCAACGCAGCATTCTGCGCGCCAGCCTAAAAAAATGGGGCTATCGCGTGGCTGAGGTGTCTACCGGTGATGAGGCTCTGGACTTCTGCGAGAACAAACAGCCTGACCTTGTGATCAGCGATTGGATGATGCCTGGGATGGATGGCATTGAGTTTTGTCGTCGTTTCAAGGCGCTTGATACGGAGCGATTTGGCTACTTCATCCTGCTTACATCCAAAAGTGACAAGTCGGAAATCGCGCAGGGGCTCGATGCAGGAGCTGATGACTTTCTCACAAAGCCTGTGAGTTCTGCCGAGTTGCGCGCGCGCTTGGTGGCGGGCGAACATATTCTCAACATGGAGCGATAACTTACACGTAAAAATGAACTTGTAGAAAGCACATTGGGCGAGCTGAAATTACTTTATGACAAGATCGATAGTGATTTGATCGAAGCGAAACAGCTCCAACAGTCTTTAGTGCGAGAGCGGTTTAAAGACTTTGGCACAGCCGCAATTTCGCTGATGTTGCAGTCCAGTGGGCATGTGGGAGGTGATCTTGTCGGATACTTCCCCATCAACGATCAAGAAATAGGACTTTTTGCGATTGATGTCTCCGGACATGGCATTAGCTCGGCCCTTATGACAGCGCGGCTTGCGGGCTATATGTCGGCGGCCTCTAAGGACCAGAACATCGCGATTGAAAAGGGGCCTGATGGCACGTTCTACCCCATTGCTCCAAGTGAAGTCATCGCAAGGCTCAACAACCTTGTGCAGAGCGAGATGACGACTGAACACTATTTCACCTTGGTTTACGCAACTGTGCATTTGCAGACTGGGAAAATAACGGCGGCGCAGGCAGGCCATCCGTATCCTTTGGTACAGCGCAAGAATGGTGATGTGGAAGCTGTTGGTACTGGGGGTTTGCCTGTCGGGTTGGTACCTGATGCACGCTATGAGCAATTTGACGTCACGCTTCAGAAAGGTGACCGGTTGATTATTTTCTCTGACGGTGTGCCTGAATGCATGAGCGAGACTGGCGTCTTTTTTGACGATGAAAACCTAGTGAACTTTATGCGCGACTGGAAGAGAAAGCGTGGGCCAAACTTTCTTGATGGCCTCTTGTTTGAGCTGGATAGATTCGCGGGAAGTAGGGACTTCTCTGACGATATTTCGGCTATTCTGTTAGAGTTTGAGGGCAACTCAGTCTGATCTCATGGCTTGCACCTATGTGTTTGCGCTATTAGGTGCAGAGCGAACAGACAGATTGGTAAAGCCCGATGGAAAACGCGACACATGTAAACTGGGATGAAAAGATCCTGCCTTTTGAATTGCGGATCTCTGACAGTCGTGGACGGATCGTGCGTCTGGATCAGACCGTCAATGACATTCTGGCCCAGCACAACTACCCCAAACAAGTTGAGTCCCTTATTTCTGAAATGGTCGTTATTACGGCTCTCTTGGGAAGTATGATTGAACCAAGGTGGAAGTTATCTCTGCAAGTTCAGACCGACGGGCCTGTGCGCATGATTGCGACAGATTATTTTGCGCCCTCTGATACAGACAAAACTGCCAGTATCCGCGCCTATGCGAGCTATGATGCAACGCGCATCACAGACGGCAAGCCGTTTGATCAGCTTGGCAAAGGTTATTTTGCTGTGCTCGTCGATCAGGGACAGGGCACAAAGCCTTATCAGGCGCTTTCCCCTCTTGCAGGAAGCTCAATCGCAGAGGCAGCCGAGGCTTATTTTGCGGCTTCAGAGCAGATCGCAACCAAGCTCGTTGTTGAGCACGGTGAGACCTATATGAAAGGCGTTGGCACGCAGTGGCGCGCGGCGGGTATGCTTTTGCAGCACTTGCCCAAATCACTTAAGAGCGAAGGCGGCAATCCTGACAGCGAAAAAGAACTGCGAGAGCACGCTCTGCGCAAGGATGAAGATTGGAATAGGGTCAATATCCTTCTCAAGACCGTCGAAAGTCTTGAGCTTCTTGGCCCTTATGTTTCTCCACCAGAGCTTGTCTGGCGGCTGTTCAATGAAGAAGAGCCAGCTGTTTATGATGCGCGCACTGTGAAATTTGGTTGTACCTGTTCGGAGGAACGCGTGCGTCAGAGCCTCTCGATTTACGGTGTTAAAGACATTGAAAAGATGACAACTGAAGACGGCAAGGTGACCGCTGACTGCCAATTCTGTAGCCGTCACTTTGAACTTGATCCTGCAACAGTCGGCCTTGAGGCCAAGTAGCGCTTTGGAGCAGATAATGCAGATCAAGGCCGCGCTGACAAAGGCGGGGCGAGTCTCATCTGACTATGATCTGAATCCCGATGTGATCCCCGTGGAGCAAGGGATCAAAAGCCCTGCTGCGGTCCTGATCGCTTTGATGGAGCGTGACGGCTTGCTTTCGGTGATTTTGACTAAGCGAGCTCAGCATTTGCGCCATCACCCAGGACAGATTGCTTTCCCAGGTGGGAAGGTTGAGTCCGATGATGCCTCTGCAGAAGCTGCCAGTTTGCGTGAGGCATATGAAGAGATTGGCTTGCCGCCTGAGAATGTGGAGATATTTGGGGGGTTACCCGAACATCTTACTGTGACGGGTTTTACTGTTCAGCCAATCCTCGGATTTGTGCATCGGCCTTTCACACCCGTTTTGGATGAAGGCGAAGTGGAGGAGATCATTTATGCGCCTCTCTCGCACCTGATTGATCCGACGAAATATTCTGTCCAGAGGCGGCAGTTTCGTGGGACATATCGAAAATACTATACGGTTCCCTATGGTCCGCATTACATTTGGGGGGCGACAGCGCGCATGACGCTGGGCTTGGCGGAGCGGATTTCAGGGTGACACAGGTATCAGGCATATGGCTTGAAGATCGGGCCGCCCAGGCGCTTTTGGGAGCGCTGGAAGCGGAGAGTCATCAAGCGTATTTTGTTGGCGGCTGTGTGCGAAATGCTCTGCTTGGCCTGCCTGTGAAAGATCTTGATGTCGCAACGAGCGCAAGGCCCGAAGTCGTGATTAAGATCGCGAAAGCACTGGGTTTCAAGCCTGTGCCCACAGGGCTTGAACATGGAACGGTGACTGTTGTTGGCAAGGGCTCAGTCCTTGAAGTAACAACTTTACGCAAAGATATAGAGACGGATGGACGCCACGCTGTCGTTGCGTTTTCGGACCGACTCGAGGATGATGCGGCGCGGCGCGATTTTCGGATGAATGCGCTATATGCCGACCGAAGTGGAACTGTCACTGACCCAACAGGCGGCGTGGCAGATATTGAAGCGCGCAAGATTTGCTTTGTTGGGGCTCCTGATCAGCGGATCAGAGAAGACTATTTGCGTATTGTGCGGCTCTTTCGGTTTGCGGCGCAGTTGGGCTTTGGCGCTGAGGGGATCGATCCTCTTGCGGCACAGGCTGCGGCGCGGCTGAGTTATGGGCTGCGGCATGTTTCTATCGAGCGGCAGACTTCCGAAATATTGAAGCTACTTGAGTCAGATGAGTTGATGGATACGCTGCACTTGATGCAAGAAACAGGCGTGTTGGCGCGAATTTTGAGAGGCGTGAGCCTGCCTGTTTTGCAGCGCTTCGTTGACTTTGGCGAGAGTGAGCCTGTGGCACGGTTGGCAGCGCTTCTGGTGTTTTCGGGTGAGATGCCACTGCGGCTTTCCAAGAAAGAGCAGCGCTTGTTTGATGCACTGCGCAGCTTTGCTTGGAGCACTCAGAGCGGCGAGGAACTGGCTTATCAGGCTGATGCGCTAACTGCCAGAAAAGCGGTCTTTTTGCGGGCGGCACTGGTGGGTGGTGAAGCTGATGTTTCGCGCCTAGAGGCGGCAGCAGAACAGCATTTTCCACTGGCAGCGAAAGACCTGCCACATTTGTCTGGCAGGGCGCTAGGGAGCACTCTCAAGCATGCAGAGAGGGCGTGGATTGCCTCAGGATTTACTCTCTCTAAAGAACAGCTTTTAGACGAGAAATGAGGAAAGCACTTCATCGTTCGTGATATCGCGCGCGCTGAAGCCTTTGTCGTTGGCGAGGCGCATAAGGCGTTCGAAACTCTCAGGAGTATCGGTCTCGATCCCGATCAGTACAGAGCCAAAGTTGCGCGCTGATTTCTTGAGATATTCAAAGCGCGTGATGTCATCATGTGGGCCAAGAAAGCCGAGAAAATCCTTCAGCGCGCCAGGACGCTGCGGCATGCGCAAGATGAAGTATTTCTTGAGGCCTGAATAGCGCTGGGCGCGTTCTTTGACTTCGGGCAAGCGTTCAAAGTCAAAGTTGCTACCCGAGACGATACAAACGACTGTTTTGCCCTTTATCTCCGCGCGCATATCTTTGAGAGCATCGATGGTAAGCGCTCCTGCTGGCTCAAGTACAACGCCTTCAATATTGAGCATTTCGATCAGGGTCGTGCAGAGCCTATCTTCGCTGATTTGCAAGTGAACTTCGTCTTTATAGGGGCGCAGCTTTTCATAGGTAAGCTGGCCTATCTCAGCAACGGCGGCACCGTCTACGAAGGAGTCAATGCGCGCTAAGGGTACCGGTTTGCCAGCCTCTTGCGCGGCGGCGAGACATGCGCCGCCGGACGGCTCAATAAAAGCGTAGTGAGTTTCGGGGCCAAAGTAGGATGTTACGCCTGCAGAAAGGCCTCCGCCGCCGACGGGCAGCACGATCAGATCAGGCGCTTGGCCGAGCTGCTCTTCGATTTCGGCGGCCACTGTGGACTGACCCATGATAACGTCTTCGGCGTCAAACGGGGACAGGAAGATGCCTTGCTCAGCCTCGCAATAGGCTTTGGCGGCGGCGAGGGTTTCATCAAAGTAATCGCCCACCAGCTTGATCTCAATGAGGCCTCCCCCGAAGGTCTTTGTCTTCATTATTTTTTGGCTAGGCGTTGTGACTGGCATAAAAATACGACCACGCACGCCAAGGTATTTGCACATGAAAGCAACGCCTTGGGCGTGGTTACCCGCGCTCGCACAGACGAAAAGCGGTGAGGTCTCGCGGCCCTTCATCGCGTTGATCATAGCGTTGAAAGCTCCACGGATCTTGTAGGAGCGCACAGGGGTCAGGTCTTCGCGCTTTAGCAAGATATCGGCCCCATATATCTCGGACAGGTGTGCGTTGCGCTGAAGCGGGGTGGCTTCAAAGACGTCGCGCAGCTGAGCTGCGATCTGGCGGGAGGCGGTTTTCATATTATCCATCTGTTTTTATTCTACCACGAAGGCCAGCAAAGCAAGGGGCTGCGCTTGCGGAGCGGCGCAAAAAGCGCTACCTCGCGGCAAACGAGACAAGAGGAAAGTATGATGTCGGCTCCCAAAAAAGTTGTCCTTGCGTATTCTGGTGGTCTGGACACCTCCATCATTCTCAAGTGGCTTGAGACAGAATATGGCTGTGAGGTCGTGACCTTTACGGCCGATCTGGGCCAAGGCGAAGAGCTGGAGCCTGCCCGCGCCAAAGCGGAGCTGATGGGTGTGAAAGACATCTATATCGAAGATGTGCGCGAAGAGTTTGTGCGAGATTTCGTCTTCCCGATGTTCCGCGCGAACGCTGTTTACGAAGGTCTTTACCTGCTTGGAACCTCGATCGCACGGCCGCTAATTTCTAAGCGCCTTGTCGAGATTGCTGAAGAAGTTGGTGCTGATGCTGTGGCCCACGGGGCGACGGGCAAGGGCAATGACCAAGTGCGCTTTGAGCTTGCTTGCTATGCACTTAATCCCGACATTAAGGTGATCGCGCCTTGGCGGGAGTGGGATTTGACCAGCCGCACAAAGCTGATTGATTTTGCTGAGAAGCACCAGATTCCGATTGCCAAAGACAAGCGCGGTGAGGCGCCATTCTCTGTGGATGCGAACCTTCTGCACACCTCATCGGAAGGCAAGGTTCTGGAAGATCCTGCTGAAATGGCACCTGACTATGTGTATCAGCGCACTCTAAGCCCTGAGGAGGCTCCGAACGAAGCAGAATACATCGAAGTTGGCTTTGAGCGCGGCGATGCTGTGAGCATCAATGGAGAAGCGATGAGCCCTGCTACGATCCTGACGAAGCTCAACGAGCTGGGCGGGAAGCATGGGATTGGGCGTCTCGACTTTGTTGAGAACCGCTTTGTTGGTATGAAATCCCGCGGGATTTACGAGACACCTGGCGGGACTGTTTTGCTGGAAGCGCACCGTGGTATTGAGCAGATTACGCTTGATAGCGGCGCCGGCCATCTGAAGGACAGTCTGATGCCGCGCTATGCCGAGCTGATTTATAACGGCTTCTGGTACAGCCCCGAGCGGGAAATGCTGCAAGCGGCGATCGACAAGAGCCAGGAGCATGTGACGGGCACTGTGAAGCTGAAGCTATACAAAGGGTCTGCGACATGTGTCGGCCGCTGGTCAGACCACTCGCTTTATTCGGAAGCGCATGTGACGTTTGAAGACGATGCGGGGGCGTATGATCAGAAGGATGCGGCGGGATTCATCCAGTTGAATGCTTTGCGCCTGAAGCTTCTGGCGGCACGGAATCGTCGGCTGAAATAATCCTCTAAAAGGTTAAAAATCAAACAATATCAAGCGGGTCTGTGCAGTATAGCATGGGCCCGTTTTGTCTTTGTGGCCCCTGCGTTTTTCAGGGTTAACGGTTCAAGATATGCCTGTTTCTAGGGGGGTGATATGCGTGCATAACCTGTGCACAACCCGTGCACCGCCTGAAACGGGTTTGCGTTAAGGGAAAATTAATTAATTCAACGTGCGCTTGTCGCAAGGTTAAGGGAGCGAACGCTTCTGGGGCGCGCCATACTGCTGAAAAAAATGTGGAGATTGGATATGAATGAAATCGCGGAGGGAATTGCGCGGGGGCTGGAAGGCAAGAGCTTTGAGGGCTCTTTGAAGTTTGATTGTGGCACAGAGGGGGTGATGATCCTGCGAGATGGAGGGGTCACGACCGAGGACGGGCCAACGGACTGCACTCTCAAGATCAGCAAAGAGAATCTTGGCAAACTTCTCACTGGAAAGCTGAACGCGATGACAGGTGTGATGACGGGGAAGCTGAAAGTCTCTGGGGATATGTCTGTGGCGATGCGGCTGGCGAAGCTTCTTTAGGTTTCGCATTTTCGCTTTGCGAAAACCCGACCCGTTGAGGGGGGCCTGCCC
>NZ_JAQWYD010000104.1:0-6794 GCF_029254145.1 Lentibacter sp. | reverse complement strand
TAATCTGACGGTATGAAACACGTTTTATTGAGTATGAGTCTGGTTGCCTTGCTTGGCGCTTGTGCTTTGGTGCAAGTGGCCGACGAGGCTATGCCTGCTGTTGATGCCGCCGAAGACGCAACGACGGTGCGTCCAAACCCGCGGCCTGAGGCTTTGAATGCGACGGCAGCGCCGCCGCCGTCTGCGACGGCGCGCACAGTGGCTCAGTTTGACACGACGAGCGCAGACCAGAAGAAAGCCGCTGTCTTGGCGGCAGAAGAAAAAGCAGCCAAGGGTGAGGGGCATGCGCTTGGCCGGACTGTGGCTTCGCTTGGGGATGCGGCGCAGCTCGGGCTCTGGATCAAGACACCGCTTGTGAGCGCGCCTGCGACGGGGCGGGTTGTGTCGGCGAAGAACGGAAAGTCAGTCGAACTGGACCTTCTGCCGCTGGACGGGCCGAAGACGGCGGGAAGCCAGCTTTCGTTGGCGGCACTGCGCGTGATTGATGCGCCTTTGACAGATTTGACCGAGGTTGATGTCTTTAGAAACTGAAGTGAGGCGAAAAAATGAATGATGTGACGCCTGCTTTCGGTTTTCAGATTGGGACAGATCGAAGTGTAAAAGCTCTTGAGGGCGCTGCTGCGCCGTCTGGCGCTGAAGGCTATGTCTGGCGCCATGTGCAGGGAACACCAGAGCAGCTCTTGAGCGGGCTGGCGGAGTTTGAACTTGATGAGGCGGTGAAAACCGCGCTCACCGCAGAAGAGACGCGCCCGCGCTGTACGCCACATGGTGGCGGGGCAATTCTTGTTTTGCGCGGGGTGAACCTCAACCTTGGAGCAGAGCCTGAAGATATGGTTTCGCTTCGACTTTGGGTCGAAGGGGGGCAGGTTGTCAGCTGTGGTGTGCGCCCCTTGAACGCGCTGCAGGATGTGGTTGGGATGGTGCGCGGCGGACGCGCGCCGCGCTCGCCAGCTGAGATGGTGGCTGCCTTTTCCTTGCGGATTGCGGACCGAGCAGAGCCTGTGGTGGCGGAGTTGAATGAGAAGCTTGACGAGGTTTCTGATCGGCTAGAGGGCGAAACTCTAAGTGAAACCCGCCGTGCGCTCGCCGATATTCGGCAAGTCGCGACAGCGCTACGGCGTTATATGTTTCCGCAGCGGGACGCTTTGACGACCTTTGAGGTCGAGGGGTTTGACTGGGTTTCACGCGAGGCTTTGAGCCAGCTGCGAGAGGCGATTGACCGGCTGACGCGGCTGAGCGAGGAGCTTGATGCCATTCGCGACCGTGCCCAGATTGTGCATGATCAGGTGATGGATGCGCGAGCCGAGCAGATGAACACACAAATGTTTGTTCTGACGATTGTTTCGGCGTTTTTCCTGCCGATCGGATTCATCACGGGACTGTTGGGTATCAATGTCGGTGGAGTGCCGCTGGCGGACAGTGCGAACGGGTTTATCATCATTTGTGGGATTATCGTCGCTGTCTTGATCGGACAGTATGCGGTCTTCAAGAAACTGAAGCTCTTTTGAATGCCTACACAAGGTAAGTGTTTACTCAGCGGGCAGAGCGGGCAAGACTGCCTTAGAGTAATCACAAAATGGGAGAGAGAGAATGACGCATTTCAACAGACGGCAGACGCTTGGACTCTTGGGCGCCGCAGCGGGAGCGGGCCTAGCGGCGCCTGCGATTGCGATGAACAAGAAGATTGTGGTGGGTGCGCTGCGCTTTACCTCTCATGCGGGCAGCTTTGTGGCTGTGGAGCGCAATTACTTTGCAGAGGCCGGGCTTGATGTTGAGCTGCGCTTCTTTGAGGCGGCGCAGCCGATGGCTGTCGCGATTGCTTCGGGAGATGTGGATTATGCGGTTACGGCTGTCTCGGGCGGGCTTATTTCGCTTGCCGATAAGGGCGCGATCAAGGTGATTGGCGGTGCGTTGAGCGAAGAAGCAGGCATTGATGGGCAGAAAATTCTGGCCTCTGATGCGGCTTTCCAAGCGGGACTGACGAGCCCAGCTATGCTGGCGGGCAAGAAGTTTGGCGTAACGCAGGCGGGCTCCTCTTTCCATTACATGGGCTCCAAAGTGGCTGAAAAAGAAGGCATTGAAGTGAGCTTTACGCCGCTACAAAAAGTCGGCGCTGTGATTGGTGCGCTCAAGTCTGGGCAGATCGATGCGTGGAGCATTGTGCCACATATTGCCAAGCCGCTGGCGGGCTCAGGCGCCGTACATATCATTGGCAATATCTCCGACTACTTGCCCAGCTATCAGGTGACCACGGTCTTTACCTCGGCCAGCAATGCGAGTGACGAAAAAGGCCAGACGGGCGACTTCCTTGCGGCCTACGCGAAAGGCGCGGGCGATTATAACAGCGCGATGATTGATCGTGCAGGTGGCGATGATGGCGAGGCGGCGATGGTCGATCTGATCCATAAATATGTCTACACCGACCGCCCGCGCGAAAAGGCGGCGCCGAGCATCATCAACGGCACGATGCGTCTCAATGAGGGTGCGAAGCTCAATGTTGCCTCTATGGCGGATCAGCTGGCTTGGTTCCAAGCGGAAGATCTTGTGGGCAAGGATATCACGCTCGATACGCTTCTGGACACGAGTTATGTCGAGACGTTTGAAGCGTAATATTTAAGGCGGGGGACGTTAAACCCCCCGCTGCTTTGAGGATATCGATATGGATCTATCGCTGGAGCGAATCAGCCATGCTTATGGCGACACAGAAGTTTTGCGCGATATCTCTCTGGAGGTGAAGAGCGAGGAGATTGTGTGTCTTGTCGGGCCTTCGGGCTGCGGTAAGTCAACTTTGCTGAGGCTGATCGGCGGTTTGGAAAAGCCGAGCGCGGGCCGCGTCTTGCAACTTGGGGAGGCGCCAGAGGGGTGTCTCAATCCGCTGACCTATGTGTTTCAGGATTTTGCTCTTTTGCCGTGGAGGACTGTACGGGGGAATATCTCGCTTGTGCTGGAAGATCACGGGATCAAAGGTGTGGCGCGTGATGCGATCATTGCGGATGTGCTGGGGCGCACGCGGCTTGGCGACTTTGCCGACGCTTTGCCACGCCAGCTGTCAGGCGGGATGAAGCAGCGTGTTGCAATAGCGCGCGCGCTGGCGGTGAAGCCTGCCGTGATGCTACTGGATGAGCCGCTTTCGGCGTTGGATGCGCAGACGCGTGAATTGCTTATGGATGATCTGGTCGGTCTATGGACACGCCAGCCCTTCACGGCGGTTTATGTGACTCATAACCTCGCAGAAGCTGTGCGGTTGGGGCACAAGATTGTTGTGCTGTCGCGCAGGCCGGGGCAGGTGCGTGAGGTGGTTCAGATTGAGACGCCGCTTGGCGAAAGAGCGCATGGTGATGCGGAGCTTGAGGCGGTGCAAAAGCATCTTTGGGACGTAATGCGCGACGAGGCCCGCGCTGCAGATGAGGAATTGCTAGATGCCTGATCTGCGAGAAGTGCGTTTTCGGGGCGGCGGGTTTGCGCCCACTGCACGGCGCGGCATAGGGCTTTTGGTTTTTCTCTTTCTTATTGTGATTGCCGAATGGGGCACGCGGGCGGGCTGGATATCGCAGCTCACTTTGCCACGGCCCTCCGATGTTTTGGCAACCTTTGGCGAGCTCTGGCAGAGCGGGATGCTGACGAAGCATCTTGCGCCCTCGCTGTCACGGCTGCTTGTGGGGGCCACGCTTGGTGTGGTGCTTGGTGTCTCTGTTGGTGTGCTGATTGGGCTGTTCTCTTATGTGCGCGCGGGGCTTGTGCCTTTGGTTGCAGCGCTTTTTCCTATCCCTAAAATTGCGCTGTTGCCCTTGTTTGTGATCTGGTTTGGCATTGATGAGGCGAGCAAATATGCGCTGATCGCCTTCGGCACGTTTACCCCAACTGTTGTGGCCACTTATGGCGCCGTCGACAATGTTGACCGCAGCTTGATCCGCATGGGGCAGAGCTTTGGCCTGAGCTGGCTGTCTATAGTGCGCAAGATTGTTCTGCCCGGAGCGATGCCAGGGATATTGTCTGGGCTGCGTATCAGCCTTGCGATTGCGATCATCCTGCTGGTTGCTGCCGAAATGCTTGGCGCGGAATACGGCATTGGCGCTTATATTTTGCAGGCAGGATCGCTTTATGACCTAGAGCGGCTGTTTGCTGGCGTTGTGATTTTGTCGTTGATTGGCGTCGTGGTGAGCACGCTTATCGGGCAGATCGAAAAACGCCTGCTGCGCTGGCGCGCCTAGGCCTCTTTCGGGAGGAACTTGGCCGCTTCCTTACGCGCAAAGGGCTTCATTTTCTTCGCGTGATTGGCGAGAAAATACTCAACGCGCGGGGCATCATGCTTGCTCAGGTCATGCAGCCACCATGCAACAGACTTCTGAATAAACCACTCAGGGTCTTCGACATAGCGCACAGCCCAGCCGAGGACGCGCTTGCGGATCGCAAGCTCATCGGGTTTTGGGTGATTTTGTTTGGTGTAGGGTAGGGTGATGACCATAGCGGCGCGGCGAGTCCAGTGGACATCGGATTTGGTCCAGCTCTCCACCTCTTCGATGCGCGAGGGGTCCGCAACGAGGCGCTTCTGGCCTGCCATCATGGCGTGATCGGCGATGGCCCAGCTGTCAAAGTCAGGAACCCATGAGACGATCAGATCCCAGACGGCTTGGTCAGGGCTGATGCGGGCTTGTGTCAAAAGCTTTGCGGCGGCGAGGCGAGCCTCAAAAATGTTGGTTTTCCAGAGCTGGTCCGCAAGAGCGACACGCTCTTCGATTGAGAGCACGCCGCGCCACTCTTTGGCGAGATCGTTGATCGCCGGATTTGGCAGGCCAAGGTACTTGCGTGGCACTTTGTGATAGTCGGCCATGCCTGCGGCGCGGCCGTCTTCGGCAGCGTTGCGCAGAGCTGTGAGAGCGTCGTCTAAAGTCATGTCGAGCGTATCCTGAGTGGCGTTTGGCGCTGCTATCGCACAGTCAGCAGCCAAAGGCTACGGCTCTTTCGCTTACTCCACTGTCACCGACTTGGCCAAATTGCGCGGCTGGTCCACATCGGTGCCTTTGGCAACGGCTGTGTGATAGGCCAAAAGCTGCGCGGGAATGGCGTAGAGGATGGGTGAGAGGGCCGTGGGGACTGTCGGCATCACGATGGTGATCCATGCTTCATCGCCTGCTTCGGCTGCGCCGGCGGCATCTGTGATGAGGATCACTTTGCCATCGCGCGCCATGACTTCCTGCATGTTGGAGACTGTCTTTTCAAACAAGGTATCACGGGGGGCTTTGACGACCACAGGCATGCTCTTGTCAATCAGCGCAATAGGGCCATGCTTGAGCTCGCCAGACGCATAACCTTCGGCGTGTATATAACTGATTTCTTTTAGTTTTAGAGCACCTTCTAGAGCGAGAGGGTACATCAGGCCTCGGCCCAGGAAGAGCACATCTTGCGCCTCTGAAAGCTTGAGGCCAGCGTGGGCGAGCGACTTGTCGAGCGCAAGCGCCGCATTGACTGCGGAGGGCAGGCTGCGCAGCTCAGACAGGCGATCTGCAAGCTCTGTATCGGAGAGGCGGCCTTTGTCGTGAGCGGCTTTGAGGGCCATCAGATAGAGCACTGTGAGCTGGCATGTGAAGGCCTTTGTAGAGGCAACGCCGATTTCTGGACCTGCCATGATTGGCAGAGCGAGATTGCTTTCACGCGCGATTGAGCTTGTTGGAACGTTTACCACGGATAGAATGCTGTCGGCCTTTCCCTCACAGTAGCGCAGCGCGGCGAGGGTATCGGCGGTTTCGCCTGATTGGCTCACGAAGAGCGCGGCTGTGCGCTCGGTGATGGGGGGCTCGCGGTAGCGGAATTCTGAGGCAATATCGACCTCGACGGGCATACCTGCGATCTGTTCAAACCAGTATTTGGCTGTCAGGCAAGCATAGAAAGCTGTCCCACAGGCGACCATGGTCAGGCGGTCTATCGTTTTGAAATCAAATCCGTTGTCAGGCAAATTGATGCGAGTGGCGTCATCGGAAAGGTAATAGCCTATGGCCTCGGTCAGAACGCGCGGTTGCTCGGCGATCTCTTTGGACATGAAGTGTTTGTAGCCGCCTTTGTCGATCTGGCCAGTTTCAATTTCGACCGTTTTGATTTCGCGGTTGGCAGGACGCCGTGCAGTATCGAGAATCTCGACTTGCGTGCGCGTCACAAAAGCAAAGTCACCCTCTTCGAGATAGGTGATGCGGTCGGTCAATGGGGCAAGGACGATGGCGTCGGAGCCAACGAACATTTCGCCACTTCCATAGCCGATCGCGAGAGGCGAGCCTTGGCGCGCGGCGATGAGCAGGTCTTCCTCGCCCTCAAAGAGGAAGCAGAGGGCATAGGCACCCGTGAGACGGCTGACGGTGCTGAGGGCAGCATCGCGTGGGCTTTGGCCCTCGTCCAGATAGGCTTGGGTGAGCAGGGCGACTGTCTCTGTGTCGGTGTCGGTCTCATAGCCGATGCCTTTGGCGGCAAGTTCTTCGCGCAGCTCGCGGTAGTTCTCGATGATGCCGTTGTGGACCACGGCAACCTGACGCGTGCTGTGGGGGTGAGCGTTGTTTTCATTGGGTGCGCCGTGTGTGGCCCAGCGGGTGTGGCCGATGCCAGCCTTGCCTGTCAGGGGCTCGTGTACGAGCCTGTCGGAGAGATTGACGAGCTTTCCAACCGCGCGGCGGCGACCAAGGCGACCCTTGTCGACTGTGGCAATGCCCGCGCTGTCATAGCCGCGGTATTCAAGCCGCTTGAGAGATTCCACCAAAAGGGGCTCAGCTTCGTGCTCGCCCAATACACCTACGATACCACACATCTTA
>NZ_JAQWYD010000097.1:0-17417 GCF_029254145.1 Lentibacter sp. | reverse complement strand
CGTCGCCGCGCGGGTGGCAAAAATGGAGATCGCTCTCCGCATTTCCCCTTGCACCCGCGCCGCGCCTTTTCTAAGTGAGCCACACCGAAGAGGGCGGGCGTAGCTCAGGGGTAGAGCATAACCTTGCCAAGGTTAGGGTCGGGCGTTCGAATCGCCTCGCCCGCTCCAATTTCTCTCTCACCAGAGAAACGACAAGGCCACCTTCGGGTGGCCTTTCGTCGTTCTGGACAGCTGTTTTGCATCGCCCTGCGAATGCCGCAAAGCTGCCCCTCTCAAATCAGAGAAACAGCCGCTCACGCACCGCCCGAAAATAATTTGGAAAAATCAGAAAACTTTGAAGGTCAGCGTGGTCAACGACCGCTCAATCCCAGCCACATCCAACAACCGCTCATTCACAAACTTCCCCACGTCCTCTCCCTTCGGGACATAGACTTTCAAAAGGAGGTCCCATTCGCCACTCGTCGAGTAGAGTTCTGAGTGCAGCTCTTTCATGACAAGCGCCTCGGCAACCTTATAGGTCGTGCCGGGTTTGCATCTGAGTTGAACAAACACACAATCTGACATGGCGCTTTCCTTTTCGCATTGCAGCCTGACACTGCCACGCGTCTGCAACAGGCGCAACGTCTCTTCTCAAGCCTTTTGATCTCAGGGCTTTTCCCGAGCGTTTCCTCGCCCTATAAGCACCCCAGAACAAAGGAAAACCCGATGCGCCAAGCCACCGTCTCTCGCAATACAAGCGAAACCAAAATTACCGTCGAGCTCACGCTTGATGGCACAGGACGCTATGACAACCAGACAGGCGTTGGATTCTTTGATCACATGCTAGACCAGCTTGCCCGCCACGCGATGATGGATATGAATGTACGTTGCGAAGGCGATCTGCACATTGATGATCACCACAGTGTAGAAGATGTAGGCATCGCCTTGGGCCAAGCGCTTGCAATAGCCGTCGGCAACAAAGCTGGAATAAACCGCTATGGCTCCTGCCTTTTACCGATGGATGACGCGCTTGTACGCGCTGCCCTCGATATTTCAGGCCGTCCTTTCCTGGTTTGGAATGTTGATATGCCCACTGCTAAAATCGGCACATTTGATACAGAGCTTGTGCGGGAATTCTTCCAAGCCTTTAGCACGCATGCAGGCCTCACCCTACATGTCGATACTCTGCACGGCTTCAACTCTCATCACATCGCTGAGGCTGCGTTCAAAGCCGTTGCGCGCGCCCTACGTGTTGCTCTTGAGGCTGACTTGCGCGCTGCGGGGTCCATTCCTTCGACAAAAGGCACACTCTGAGCCATGCTAACAGCCATCGTTGACTACGACAGCGGAAATTTACACTCCGCTCACAAGGCTTTTGAGCGCATGGCTCACGAGATGGGGGCTGGCGATGTGATCGTAACGTCCGATCCTGAAACAGTGCTTAAGGCTGACCGAGTGGTCCTACCGGGCGACGGCGCTTTCCCCGCCTGCCACAAAGCTCTTTTTGATCACAAGGGCATCTTTGAAGCGTTGCAAGAGGTGGTTATTCATCGCGCCCGACCCTTCATGGGCATTTGCATAGGAATGCAAATGCTGTCGACGCGCGGGCTTGAGCATGAAGAAACAATGGGCTTTGACTGGATCAAAGGCGAAGTTCGCAAAATAATCCCATCGGACCCCACATTGCGCGTCCCTCATATGGGCTGGAATGCGCTAGATATCGAGCACGATCATCCGCTCTTTTCCGGCGTAACTGCAGGAAAACACTGCTATTTCGTGCATTCTTACCACTTCGTCGTCGAGGACTCTGCCGAGCGACTTGCCAGCACAGAGCATGGTGGAAAAATCACGGCTGTCGTCGGTCGGGACAATCTTGTTGGAGTGCAGTTTCACCCCGAAAAAAGTCAGGAAACAGGCCTCAGAATGATTGGCAATTTCCTGACATGGCAGCCGTGATCTCGATAATATTCAGTTGATTTTGGTCCATTTCTGACTGGCACACAGCAATCCGCCAGCGACACAGCCTTTCAGCGTCAGTTTTTTTCCACCAACCTGCATTTTACCAAAATAAATTTTGTCATTTGACGGCCGCCAGACCTTGCCCTCATATGCACCTTCTCCCTTTGGACTCATTGCACGGACAATTTGTTTGCCTTTATTTGGTGAGTTGTACTCACCGCTGTTATTGAACGTTTGGACAATGGTACCGCATATATTCTCACCGCAAGGGCTAATCTCCACATGCGCATAGGCGCCGTCGTCTACTTCGGTTTTCCAAAGCCCCAGTGCAGGATCAGCCATTGCTGCTCCCGCATAAAACAGACCCGCCATAGCCAAAATAAGTGTACTTTTCATGATAAGACCTCCCAATCTCTAACTATCTTGAGCGTGCAGAGCGATTCCACGCAAGCATGACTTGAGGTCACATTGCATTTCGTGCGCTTGCGTGCATAAAGCTCCTAACATCTTTTTCACAGGACTTTAGCATGATCCTCTACCCGGCAATTGACCTTAAAGACGGCCGCGCCGTGCGCCTTGTTCATGGCGAAATGGACCAAGAAACTGTATTCAACGAGAACCCTGCCGCGCAAGCGTTGGAGTTCGTTGCTGCGGGGTGTGAATGGCTGCATCTGGTTGATCTCAATGGCGCATTTGCGGGCGAGCCCGTCAATGCGGCTCCCGTCGAAGAAATCCTTGCGCAGTGCCGCGTCCCCGCCCAGCTTGGCGGCGGCATCCGCGACATGGCCACAATCGAGCGCTGGATCAGTCGCGGCCTCGCCCGCGTCATCCTTGGCACGGTTGCGGTCGAAAACCCTCAACTTGTGCGCGACGCAGCCCGCGAATTCCCCGGCAAAGTTGCCGTTGGCATTGACGCACGCCACGGCAAAGTCGCCACCAAAGGCTGGGCTGAAGAGACCGATGTCGACGCCACCGAGCTGGCCCGCAGCTTCGAAGACGCTGGCGTCGCCGCGATCATCTACACCGACATATTGCGCGACGGCGCGATGAAAGGCCCCAATGTGGAAGCCACAGCCGCCCTCGGCAACGCTGTCTCAATCCCCGTGATCGCCTCGGGCGGCGTCAGCTCTCTGGCCGATCTCACCGCCCTCAAATCCTGCGGCGCCCCCCTCAACGGAGCCATCTCGGGCCGCGCGCTCTATGACGGCGCGATTGACCTCAAAGAAGCGCTGACGCTCATGCAGTCCTAGCGGGAGCCGATAGCACCATGGGGTTCCTCATCGCCTTGCCAACCATGCCTGCGCTGATCTTCGGTGTTCTCGCCTTGGCTTCCGCCGATCCGGCAAGCAAGGGCCATAGCCGCTTCAAACGCCGGTTGCTGCTCACCGGGGCGAGCGCGGTCTTCCCGGCTCTTGTTTTCTTTGTTTGCACGGCGCTCTTCGCCCACACCGACTGCTCTGGCGGAACCACATTTCTCGGCTGCCAGCAAAGCTCGGAACTTTACGGAGAGGCGCTTTTTTCCGCCTCCTGGATCGGGCTTCTGAGTGTGCCACCGACGCTGCTGATTGGCTTGGGGTTTGCCGTTGCCGCGGTAATAAAGCGCGCCCGCTCAAACAAAGCGAATTGATCTGCCCCTCGCGGCTCGGTAAACAGCCCTTACGCTGTCATCAAAGGCCCAAACATGCTCAAAACCCGCATCATTCCCTGCCTCGATGTCGCCGATGGCCGCGTTGTCAAAGGCGTGAACTTCGTCGGCCTTCGCGATGCGGGCGACCCTGTTGATGCTGCCAAAGCCTACGACGCCGCTGGCGCTGATGAGCTTTGCTTCCTCGATATTCACGCAACCCACGAGAACCGTGGAACCATGTTTGACATGGTCACCCGCACAGCTGAGCAATGCTATATCCCCCTCACTGTCGGCGGCGGTGTGCGCACGGTTCAGGACGTACGCGACTTGCTTCTTGCAGGTGCTGATAAGGTCAGCTTCAACTCCGCTGCCGTCGCTAACCCAGATGTGGTTGGCGAGGCATCAGCACATTTTGGCTCACAATGTATCGTTGTGGCCATTGACGCAAAAACGGTAAGCCCAGGCAAATGGGAGATTTTTACCCATGGGGGCCGTAAATCTACTGGAATTGACGCCATCGAGTTTGCCAAACTGGTGACACAAAACGGCGCTGGCGAAATTCTCTTGACCTCAATGGACCGCGACGGAACCAAAGCAGGCTATACTCTTCCCCTCACCCGTGCGATCTCCGATGCTGTAAGCGTACCGGTGATCGCATCTGGTGGCGTTGGTACTTTAGAGCATCTGGTTGAAGGCGTGAAAGAAGGTCATGCAAGCGCCGTTTTAGCCGCATCGATCTTTCACTTCGGCACATATTCCATCAGAGAGGCCAAAGAGTACATGCAGGCCGCAGGCATCCCCATGAGGATCGAAGAATGACACTAGACGAGCTTGAAGCCATCATCGCCACGCGTGCAAAAGCCTCGCCAGAGAACAGCTGGACAGCCAAGCTCCTAGCCCAAGGGCGCGACAAAGTCGCAGAAAAGCTGGGAGAGGAAGCAATCGAGACGGTGATTGAGGCCGTCAAAGGCAACAAAGAAGGCCTCACATCCGAGGCGGCCGATCTCCTTTTCCACCTCCTCGTTGTGCTCTATGCCAATGAAGTAAATATCTCTGATGTCATGGCCGAACTCGAGCGCCGTCAATTCCGCTCCGGCATCGCTGAAAAAGCCTCACGCCAGAATTAAAACAATATCTCTGAGCAAAAAAGAGGGATCCTGTGGCAACGCCCAGCTGCTTAGCGCGGCGAAACACGTTTAGAGCTTGGAACTGATCACACCGGTGTTGAACCCACCACGCCGCAACTCACCGAAGAGACGCTGATATTCAATCTTGGGACAGCGGCCCATGACGACGTCCACGCCACGTTCACGAGCGTGCGCTGCCGCCTCTTCATTGATGACGCCGATCTGCAGCCATATTGTTCGCAGCTTGGGCAAGCGCTCCAAAGCCTCTTCCACAATTGGCAAAACATCTTCGGAACGACGAAAAATATCCAAAAAATCAGTGTCTAGAGGAAGCTCTGCGAGGCTGCCAACATAAGGAGCACCCAAAAAGTCTTTCCCGACGTAGGCAGGGTTCACAGGGAAAATTTCATACCCTCGCAACTTTAGATAGCGCCCCACAAAAAAGCTGGGGCGTGTTTCTTTACTGGACAGTCCAACAATCGCGATCTTTTTTGCGCGCGACATCACATCCTTGAGAAAACGGTCGGTATAGGTCTCGCTCATTTATATCTCCCTCATATCCTATTGATCAAAAAAAAGCGCCCAAGTCGAACTTGAGCGCAGTTACGGAACGAGGGACAGTGTTTCCAAAGCAGGTGTTCCATCCTGCTTCTGGATTAGATGTAGGAACGATTTCCAACTTATAAAGAGCATGTAAAAAACCTGTGAACAAAGCGTTAATTCAGGCTGATTTTTGCCGAGTGGCGGCATAAAGCGACACGGCAGCAGCATTTGAAACATTCAATGACCCAAAGTCCCCCGCAAAATCTATCTTCGCCAAAACGTCACATTGTTCTTTTGTCTTTTCGCGAAGCCCTGGCCCCTCTGCGCCCAAAACCAAGGCAACGGGACGGTCGTGATAGCCTTCCAGCTCGGCCTCAAGCGTGGTCTCTGCCTCTCCATCAAGACCAATTAGAAAATACCCGTAGCCTTTCAGCTCGTCCATCGCACGCGAGAGATTCGTAACACGCAGGTAAGGCTGACGTTCCAACGCACCACTTGCTGTCTTGGCCAAAGCGCCTGTTTCTGGCGCAGCATGGCGCTTTGTTCCGATCACGGCGCGCGCGCCAAATACTTCAGCCGAGCGCAGAATAGCCCCCACATTGTGCGGGTCTGACACCCGATCAAGCAACAAAACGCGTGCAGGCCGTTCATCGCCCCCGCTGACGCAGGCATCCGCCACAGAGCCCCAGTCGAGAGCCTTCACTTCAAGCGCAGCCCCTTGATGCACAGACTGAGGGTCCAAAGGCGCAGAAAATTTACGCGGATCAGAAACCTCCGGCTCCATTCCACTTTGAGCAATCACATCGGCAAGCTTGGTTTGCGCATTTAGCGTAACGATAAGGCGCAGTTTCTCACGCTTAGGGTTAGCAAGAGCATCGCGAACAGCGTGTAAACCAAAGAGCCACACCGTCTCGGCGGCCTCCAGCTTTTTGCCACGTTCTTTTTCCACAACCCACTTCGGCTTTTTCATCGCAAGACCCTGTTTTCAAGCTGAGAGACATTTTCTCTCCTCTGCGCCGCTTATCATGCCAATTTGCTGTTGACGACCCTTAGCGAGGCAAGTAATCCCCTCCCTCAGTGGGCGACAGGCCGCAAGGTGTGGCAGGGGACTGTAACTCCCTCGCGGAGACGCACGCCTGGTTCGATTCCAGGGTCGCCCACCACTTAAAAAATTATTTATTTTCCTTAATTTGATGGCCTATCAGGCCATTCCTGTAAGTCTTTCCGACACTTACACAGAAAATAGATGCGTCAGCTACAGCCTCAGTGGTATTCGGCGGATGACGTCTATCTTCAAAAGCGCTCGGATCAAAATGCGCAGATCGCATACGTCCAAGACAGTTAGGCAGTCTGGTCTTGCTCATATAATACATACTGGCGTGTGCCTGATCGCCAACATGTGGTGTTCATTGATCGTTCAGACCAGTTTTTGCCCAGAGTGACCCCTTTCAACGCATACTGAAAATTCAATTTCAAAAAAGAGGAATTGGATCCTGCTTTTCGTTCGTCGTTTTCAAAATAGGAGCTGGCGCCCAACTCTCTGTCCTCATTTTAATGAAAGTCCCTGCTTGGAAACAGCTTCTTGGCTTGGTCACGTGGATGGTACGCGCGACTTGCTGAAGTAGGATGATGAGGTCGGGGTGTATCGTCTGCATGCGGCAAGGTCTGACCAACGACCTCTCCCATTGGGTGGCCAAGCTCGGACAACCGATGCGACATATCCTGAATATCTTGAGCAATTAGATGCACGACAATGCCTTCACGTTGCAGATATCCAGTTATTTGCAACAACCGCCCCCCCATCACGGCCTTTCGGAATTTCTCATAGACTTTAGGCCAAACAACGATGTTGCTTACACCTGTTTCATCCTCAAGTGTTAGAAAAATAACACCCGAAGCCGTGCCAGGCCGCTGGCGGGTAATAACCAGACCGCACACCGCGATACGGCCCAACGGAATGCGCGCCAGTTCAGCATGTGGCGTCACATTATTGAGAGTGGACCGTATCAGTTCAACGGGATGTGCCCGCAGTGACATCCGCATAGATACATAATCTTCAACGACTTCTTCACCCAAGTTCATCATTGGTAACACCACCTTTGGCTCGGGAATCACTTCGCCATCGATTGGATCATTGAACAGGGGCAAAGGCCTATCAGCCCTGATCGCTTTAACCTGCCAGAGAGCATCACGTCTGGTCAGGCCAATACCCGTAAAGGCATCGGCCTCGGCCAAACGTTCTAAGGAGCTTGGGGATACGCCTGCACGATGCCATAGGCTTGGAATATCATGGTATCCATTTCCCCGAGCGGAAACGATCCACTCTGCATCGTCCCGCTTCATACCTTTGATTTGCCGAAACCCCAATCGAAGGGCCAGAGTACCGTCTGTTCGCTTTTCCAAGTGGTTGTTCCAGCCCGAGTTGTTGACACAGACTGGTCGGGTTTCGATGTTGTGTTCACGGGCATCCCTTACGATCTGAGCGGGAGCATAGAAACCCATTGGTTGTGAATTCAGAAGCGCACATGCAAAGGCCGCTGGGTGGTGGCATTTTAACCATGCTGACACATAGGCTAACATTGCGAATGCTGCAGCGTGACTTTCAGGGAAGCCATATTCACCGAAACCCTCGATTTGTGAAAAACAACAATCTGCAAAATCGAGTTCGTATCCACGTTGCAACATTCCACGGATGAACCGATCACGAAATGTGCCAATGGTTCCCATTTTCCGGAAGGTAGCCAAGGATCGCCGTAGATGATCAGCCTCCTCTGGGGTAAAGCCTGCTGCGACCACAGCGATTTGCATAGCTTGTTCTTGAAACAACGGAACGCCGCATGTTTTACCCAGCACGGCTTCTAATGCCTTGGATGGAAAACTAACCGGCTCCTTGCCTTGGCGCCGGTTGATATAAGGGTGAACCATGCCACCTTGGATCGGGCCAGGACGTACAATAGCGACCTCAATCACTAAGTCGTAGAATGTGCGTGGCCGCATGCGGGGTAGGAAATTCATCTGGGCTCGGCTTTCCACTTGGAACACACCAACCGCATCAGCCTTGCACAGCATATCATAAGTCTTGGTGTCTTCTTGTGGAACGCTTGCAATGTCCAATTTCGAGCCCCCGTGCAAGGCAATCAGATCAAAGCACTTGCGGATACAGGTCAACATTCCCAACGACAGGATATCAACCTTCAGGATGCCCAACGTATCAATATCATCCTTGTCCCATTCAATCACCGTGCGGTCATCCATTGCCGCATTTTCAATAGGGCAAAGCTCATCCAGCCGCCCCTGTGTGATGACAAAGCCCCCTACATGTTGGGACAGGTGACGGGGGAATCCGATCATCTCACCAATCAAACGTAGCGTTTGAGACAAACGGCGATCACTGAGGTCAAGGCCAAGTTCGCGCACACGGGCTTCATCGACCTGAGCACCCGACATCCCCCAGATTTGACTGCTCAACCCGCTCAGCACGTCCTGTGACAGCCCCATGACCGCACCCACTTCCCTGATCGCGGCACGCGTGCGAAAGTGAATGACCGTGACGCACAGCCCAGCCCTGTGCCTGCCATATGTCTCGTAGATATACTGGATCACTTCTTCACGGCGCTCATGCTCGAAGTCGATATCAATATCGGGTGGTTCACCACGGTGTTCAGACATAAACCGCTCGAACACCATGGTAATCGTCTCAGGCCCAACATCAGTGATCCCCAGCGCATAACACAGGATCGAATTGGCAGCAGACCCTCGCCCCTGACACAAAATCCCTTGAGAGCGTGCAAAGGTAACAATGTCATGCACGGTCAGGAAATACGCAGCAAACCCGAGCGTCTTCACCAGTGACAGCTCTTTTTCAACCAGAGCACGCACACGCTCTGTTATACCATTCGGGTAGCGCCGTTTCAGGCCGCTGGCTGTTAACCGGACCAGTCGGTCATGGGCCGTTTCCCCCTGTGTAACTTCCGTGGGGTATTCATAGGAAAGTTCAGACAGGCAAAAACTACACTTGTCTGCGATCTCTTGCGTCCGTCTAATCACCGCAGGGTGATTGCGAAACAATCGAGCCATATCATCGATGCCCTTGAGCCGACGCTCTGCATTGGGGAGGGCGCGTTTGCCAATATCATCAATACGGCACCTTTCACGCAAGCACGTCAGGACGTCAGCCAATTGCCGGCGGGATCCGTGATGTAAAAGCACATCACCAACAGCCACCATCGGCGCAGAGGTCGTATGTGACAAAGACATACATTGATCAAAATAGGCTTGGTCGCTGCCATCATATCTTGGCGCACACCCCAGATATACGTTTGAGGGGAACGCTCTGACGACCTCTGCGATATGCCCAGCAGTCTGTTTGCGGCGCCCCTGAGGAAGGCCAATCAAGATCATGCCCTTGGCTCTGTCCAACACATCACGATGGAATAGATGGCATTCACCTTTTTCGGCACGCATCTTGCCGAGTGTTAAAAGGCGAGACAGTGCCTCATATCCCTTACGATCTTTGGGTAATGCGACCCAATGCACCAAGCTATCCTGCAACACCAATCTTGCCCCTACGATCAGTTTGGGAAATTGACTCCTAACATCGGGGCCGTTTAGCAATGTCCCCCCTGTATCTTGCCGACTGCTGTGATCCATCTGTTTACTTGATCGTATGATGACACCCTCTGATGCAGTGCGCTTCAATTCTTTCAGGGCCGCATACGCCCGTACAACACCCGCCAATGAATTATGGTCCGTGATCGCAATGGCAGACAATCCGAGCTCAGCAGCCCGTGTCACGAGTTCTTCCGGGTGAGAAGCGCCCTTGAGGAAAGTGAAATTACTCGTGGTGCAAAGTTCAGCGTAGCTCATGCGAACATCCCATGCACAAACCAACTTGGGTTTTGAGGCGTATAAAACATCCATAGACGATGACCTTCACGGGTCTCTACTTTCCAATAGTCCCGCACACCGTGTCGCCAGTTTTCATCATCAAACCACCATTCTGGGGCAATGCGCTCTGGTCCCGTTGTGCGCCCAATCTGGAAGGACATACCCCGCCATTTGAATCTCTTGGGCGGAACAGTTGTCGCTGCGGCCACATACTCAGGCTGAAACAATCGAATAGGTCGTGGGTTCCAAGTCCCCCATGCACCCGTAGGCTCTGACCAAGCTACGGGTGCAATGATGAAGCTACGTTCAGGAATATGGCTGTCAGCGGGCAAAAACCTCTGGATGTTCTCTAGTCCGATACGATTTCCCAGCCGCGTGATCAAATCGTGCAAACCGTCATCATGTCGTGATTTGCCTTGAGTGGTTTGTGTGGTTTGCTCGACAGGTAAAGCTTCCACCTGAACGGCAACCAAACGTAATTGGTCAATGCCAAAGCCAGAATCTATCTCTCCGACCCCCCTTTCGAATAATGGAAGTATTCGTGTTGGATCACGGAGAGGCCGTGCAAGACGCAATTCAACGGTTTGATCACCCCCGTCAATGCGTCGACAAGACAAAGACAGCACCCGCACACCTGACATGTTGTCTGTCAGTTTTTTGCACAGCGGGTAAAGCAGGCGCTCTACACCCGCCATCACATCCTTCGCTAAGCCAATGGGCTCAGGCAACGTGAGCCGTGTCGAATAGGTTGGCGCATTGGCTTCTGGGGAAATGCTCTCAGCTTGACGGCCTAGCGCTTGATCCAATCGCATCAAAACCGATGCCCCAAACCGTTGACCAACCGTAGCGCGAGGCAGGGCTGCAAGCTGCCCGACCGTCTTGATACCTAAACGCTGTAAGGTGGTGTCCTCCTTAGTCGTGATTCGAAGGCAGGCGATGGGTAGCCTCTGGATCGCGCTCAGGGTGTCGCCAGTGTCAGCACAGCCCTGACCAAAATGTGCCAAAGCCCATGCCGCGCCCAATGTGTCACCTATGCCAACACAGACCGTCAGTTTAGATCGGGCCAGCCGCATTCGAATGTCTCTCAGTAGCGCCACCTCCCCCCCCAGCAGATGCGCCGAACCAGTGATATCAAGAAGCAATCCATCGACGCCATCCTTCCCAACCCACGGACAATAGCGCCTGGCCCATCTGAGAAGGCCGTCTTGAAATAACTGATCCGCCTGAGAGTTGTGCAATTCTGTTTGTAGCTGCGGACAAAATGAACGGGCATCAGCCAAACCCATACCACGCCTCAACCCACGTTCTTGAGCCATAGCATTCAGGCAAATAAGACGATCCGCATTCTTGATGCGTGCAATAACTGCGAAGGGACCCTCAATATGCTTTGTGCGCAGAATGCGCTCGCTGGGCAGGTTCGGAAACCACAGAGATGCGATGCGCCTCATCATTCCAGCAGACCTTCCAATTCCCACATGTTCCCGTTTTGTTCTTGTTAAGCTCCCATCGCATTTGTGTCGAGTCATCTGGTGAATAGGCAGGTGAAATAGACCAACGGGTTTGCGTTGCATTACTCCCCATGCCCTCACGCACAATCATCAATCCCGTAGACGAACCCGCTTCTGCTGCGAGTTGCAATCTACGCCCAGCTATCAAACTCAACGGCTTAGTGAGTTCGGCGACGACCAATGACACAGAACCCGATCTCAAAGATTCTTCTGTTGCGGCCAATATATCCAGGGCACCAGCACACTTCCCGATCAAGACACGATGTGGATCACAATAGGTCTGCAATCCGTGAGGATTTAGCACCTCAGGCACCCAGCCTTCGACAAACCAAATTGCCTTACCTGATGTGACACCACAGCAAATGGCAGCAAAGCTATAAGAGCCTGCACCTGTTACCTCGTGGTACCGGCAGGCTTTGAGCGGAAACACATCTGAGAATCTGACACGCATCAGGCTTTATGTTCACTAAATGTTCCAAACCTCAAGCCGCGAGATGCCTTTTTTGTAATCCTGCGTCAAAAGTAGATGCCTTGGACAAAAACGAATTGAAACGGCTCAACCACGCGACGATGTACTCTTAGCGAAGATCAAAACTGCCCGCCACACGACCCAAAGGGCAACGCAGTGTCGCTTGGGGCTCTGTGCTGTTTTATTGTTTCTAATTCTTCGTAAGCCCCTTGGACGCAGCCGTTGATTGTCTTTATACTCTCAACAAATAACGAGTGCTGAGCGGAGCCTATGGCTGCAAAATCTAAGACAACCGACGATTTTAATGTTTTTGTGATCGGACAGGCTGGGCGCCTGCAATACGAGGCGCTTCTGTTTGCTGCCTCTGTGCGAGAATTCAGCCCTAATTTCAAAGGCCGCCTGATTGTGGCAGAGCCGCAACCCGGCCCCCTTTGGCCGCGTGATCCGCGTATGGACGACACTCTTGTTATAGAAGCCCTCAATGATCTTGATGTCGAGATTATTTCCTTTGAAAGCAAGGCTTTCAGAAATGCTTATGCTTACGGCAACAAGATCGAAGCACTGGCAGCCCTCCCCAAAGGCAAGCCCTTTGTTTTCTTTGACACAGATACGCTCATCACAGGCGAACTTACATCTGTTAACTTTGATTTTAATAAGCCCTCGGCCTCACTCAAGCGTGAAGGCACGTGGCCAACACTTGAGCTCTACGGGCCAGGATATGGCGAGATATGGAAGTCGCTCTATGACAAATTCGGGCTTGATTACAAAAGCTCTCTCGATCAGTCCCAGCCTGATGAATATTGGAAACGGTATCTATACTTTAACGCAGGCTTCTTCTTTTATAAATGTCCGCATGAATTTGGTGAAAAGTTTCTCGAATACGCTTTGGCCATTCGCGACTGCCCCCACGCGAACTGGTCTGTCAAACAATGGATCCATGGCTTGATCAGGTGGCCCTGCCGCTGGTCATTCATGCACTTGGCGGCGGTCGAGACACACTTCCCGAAGGCTATCTAGACGGCGCCGTAAGCTGTCATTATCGTTTATTTCCTATCCTTTATGCGCGTGAAGCGGACCATGTTATCACTGCACTTGAGCAGGTATGCGCACCCAACAAGCTCAAAAAAGCTCTAAAAGCTCTAAAAGCTCTAAAAGCTTATAATCCGATCAAGCGCATTGTCTATCAAGGTCGGGGAGAAAAAGTGCGCGCACTGTTTGATCAGAACGACCTGCCCCGCAAGGAACAGGCTATCCGCAACCGCATCAAGCGCGAGGGCTTCTGGATGCGTTGAGACAGAACAATGTTCTGAGATCCTCGCCATAAAGGGCGGAGCATTCCGCGTTCAGAACAAGTTTTGAACTCCTGTCCCTCTTAGAGCACTCCCAGTTGTGAAGGTCCGTCACTTTGCCTAACATTTGCCCAAACACACACTTGGGAGGCCCAAATGGCTTACGGATTCGACACACTTCAAATTCACGCAGGCGCAGCACCAGACCCTGCCACGGGTGCGCGCCAAACGCCAATTTACCAGACAACAGCCTATGTCTTTCGGGATGCTGACCACGCAGCAGCACTCTTCAACTTGCAAGAAGTTGGCTATATTTACTCTCGCCTGACAAACCCGACGGTTGCAGTTCTGGCGGAGCGCATTGCCACACTCGAAGGCGGCCAAGGCGCAGTTTGCTGTTCTTCCGGCCATGCGGCCCAGATCATGGCACTCTTCCCCCTGATGGCCCCCGGGCGCAATGTCGTCGCATCCTCGCGCCTTTATGGAGGCACAATCACGCAGTTCTCCCAAACGATAAAACGCTTCGGTTGGTCTGCTAAGTTTGTCGACTTTGATGATCTTGAAGCAGTCAAAGCCGCCATCGACGATGACACCCGCGCAGTTTTTTGTGAAACGATCGCCAACCCCGGCGGTTATATCACCGATCTGGATGCGATTTCAGCGATCTCAGACGCTGCAGGCATTCCGCTTATCGTAGATAACACATCAGCGACGCCCTATCTCTGCAACCCGATCGAGCACGGCGCCACGCTTGTTGTGCACTCCACCACCAAATACCTCACAGGCAACGGTACCGTAACAGGGGGGTGCGTTGTCGACTCGGGTAAGTTTGATTGGTCGGCGTCTGACAAATTCCCTTCTCTATCCGAGCCAGAGCCTGCCTATCACGGCCTTAAGTTTCATGAAACATTCGGCGCGCTCGCGTACACGTTTCACGGCATCGCCATTGGTCTGCGCGATCTGGGCATGACGATGAACCCGCAGGCAGCGCATTACACGCTCATGGGCATAGAAACACTGAGCCTGCGCATGGAGCGGCATGTGCAGAACGCTGAGCAAATTGCGGGCTGGCTGGAAGGCCACGAGGCTGTTGATTACGTCACCTATGCGGGCCTAAAGTCTTCACCTTACAACGCGCGGGTGGCCAAGATCTGTCCGAAGGGTGCTGGCGGTTTGTTCACAATTGCGCTCAAAGGTGGCTATGAATCCTGCCTCAAGTTCGTGGATAGTCTCGAAATCTTCAGCCATGTTGCAAACCTTGGAGACACGCGCAGCCTTGTGATCCATTCTGCCTCCACAACACACCGCCAGCTTACCCCAGAGCAGCAGGAAGCGGCAGGCGCAGGTCCAAGTGTTGTACGGATTTCAATCGGAATTGAGGACGCAAAAGACCTGATCGCTGACCTCGACCAAGCTCTCGCAAAAGCCAGCGCATAAACGCACGTTTTTAATGATTGTTAGCAGATGCCACTTTGAGAACTCTTAGTGGCATCTGATCTGTTTTATTCAGCAGGGTATTGATATAATAAAAGCTTAATAGTGTTGTGACCGGCTTCAAGGCGGCTGTATGAAACCAAATTTTGCGTTAAAATTATCGTTTGAAGGCATTGGCCTTTTGCATCGTTCTACAGCGGGCTGGGCCCGTGTTGGCGAAGTGCCTCTAGATGTGCCTGATTTGCCAGAAGCCCTGAATTTACTCAAGAAAACAGCAGCTCAGATCACGCCAGAGCCTCTCACAGTAAAGCTTCTGCTCCCCTCTGAACAGATTAAATACCTCCAGCTAACGAAACCTGATGGCCCGACCGCGGAGTATGAGACTGCTGTGCGCGCAGCTCTCGACGGCGTGACACCCTACACGCTTGAAGAGCTTGCGTATTGCTGGGCCGAATCTGGCGCTGACCTCGTTGTTGCCGCTGTCGCGCGCGAAACCTTGCTGGAAGCAGAAGGTTTTGCCTCCGACAACGGATTTAAGCCAATCTATTTCACTGCGCAGCCAAGCACTGGCAGCTATGTCGGCGAACCATTTTTTGGCACCTGTAGTGGTATTGATGCCAATATCGAGCGCGACTTGGAAGCCGTTGTGGTCAGCGGTGTCGCGCGCATTCCTGAAGCAGCAACAGCACCACCCGAAGACGCCCTTCCTGCAACGTCAGCGCCTAAGCCAGAAGTCCAGCCGCCACAAGCTTCAACTCCCTCGTTTTCAACGCGACGAGAGGCGGAGGGCAAGAAGGCAGTTGCGCCCTCTCTCTCAGGCGTCACACGGCATGAACCAAGCGCCGTTGCACCAAGCATCCCGCTGCTCCCTGAGAACGAAGCGAACGCCACGCCCCCTCCCCCACAGCCCCTCCCCGATCTCACTGCAGCGGCGCGCGAGGAAATGGCATTTGTCAGCCAACGCGACCCTGATGGCTCTCCAGAACTGAACGCACCCGCCACGCAACCAGCAAGTACAACAGCTGTCGCGCCCGCACCTCGCCCTCTGCCTACGCCACCGCCAAACATTGCTCCTCCAACAGAAAACGAACGCCAACGTCTCACCGTGTTTGGAGCGCGCAAAAAGGAAAAAGTATCTCAGAAGCAAAAGGTTATCGGGAAGCCGAGGTTCCTTGGACTGATCTTAACCGCCGTATTGCTCGTGTTTTTACTCGGTGTCGCGGCTTGGGCTTCGATCTTTGTTGGTGAGGGGCTGTCACGGTTCCTCGGCAAAGACCCCGAACGCATTGTTCTGGCTCCGTCTGATCTTGATGAAACCGAGATTGAAGGCGACGAGGCGATGGTGCTTGAGCCGCAGCTTGAGCTTGCAGCGCTCGACACGGGTGAGGAAACCCAAGCTACCGATCTGTCGCGCGTAATGCCTTTGCCAATCCCTGAGATCAGCTTGCAGGAAGCGCAAGAAAAATACGCAGTTACAGGCATTTGGGTCTTGGCACCTGCTGCGCCCACGGTTCCGCCACTGCAGGATTCTGATGATCTTTATATTGCGTCGATCGATCCTGTGATCTCGGCCCAAGATGCGATTGCTTTGCCAGCGCTCACCCTTGAGCAAGCTGACGGCACACTTGGCCGTCAAACAAATCCAGCTGCCCAAGGTCTCAGCTTTGCGCTGGATGAGCGCGGGCTGGTCAGGGCCACAAAAGAGGGTGCGATATCGCCAGACGGACATCTCGTTTTTGCAGGCAAACCCCCTTATTTTCCTACCGATTTACCTGGTAGGACAGAGGCTCTGGAGGGGGCTGTAGAGGTGCCTGATTTGCGGGCGGCGATGCGGCCTAAAGCGCGGCCTGAGGGGCTTGCGGAAGCCAATGAGCGGGCCAATCTGGGCGGTTTTAGCCGAACGGAGCTGGCCTCGATTCGCCCCAAAATGCGCCCGCCTTCAGCACGTGAAATAGCCGCCGCAGAGCCACAACCCACGCCAACACCAAACGCCAGCGCCGCCCTTGAACAAGCGATTGAAGAGGCGGTTGCGCAGGCCGTTCCGCCGACGCCCGGAGCGGTGGTGATCAAGCTTCCTGAAGCCAATACCCGCGACCTCGATCCGAACGCCACTCCGCAGGCAGTGGCGCGTTCTGTGAAGCCCAAGGACCGCCCCAATAACTTTGACCGCATCGTAAAGCGTGCTGAAAAAGCTAAGCAAAAAGAAGAGGTTACGCAATTTACTGCGGTTGCTCCACGCACTGTTTCGCCGAGTATCCCCTCGCGTGCCTCCGTCGCAAAGCAAGCCACTGTGCGAAATGCGATCAACCTCAAGCGGGTCAATCTGATCGGTGTCTACGGTAAGCCAGCCAGCCGCCGCGCACTCGTCCGCCTGTCCAACGGGCGCTACAAAAAAGTGGCCGTCGGCGACCGTATTGATGGTGGCCGTGTCTCTGCGATTGGCGAGACAGAATTGATTTATCAAAAGAATGGTCGCGGTGTGACTTTGAAAATGCCAAAAGGCTGATTTGAAAATTCAGTAAACGGTGCGTTTTTATCTCTTCATACATTTTGCAGGAGCCAAAATCAGGGGGGTGAAAAGCGTGCACAACCCGT
>NZ_JAQWYD010000084.1:0-26489 GCF_029254145.1 Lentibacter sp. | reverse complement strand
CACCGGGCTCAAGCTTGTGATACCTCAGATCAACCTGACAGCCGATGATCGGCTGAAGGCCCGCGCCCTTGGCCGCTTCCGAGAATTCAAGCGCACAGAACATATTGTTCGTGTCCGTCACCGCCACAGCGGGCATCCCCATGTCCGTGCAAAGCTGCGGCAGCTTCTTCAGCCGCACCGCCCCCTCCAAAAGAGAGTATTCGGTATGGACGCGCAGATGGATGAATCGGGGTGTATTGCTCATGGCGAGACCCTAGCCGCCCCGCGCCAGACTGAAAAGCATCAAGACGCCCCCCACATCACTGTTTGCCCGTCGCCCTCGTTTCCTCTTTCTCTAAATATCCCGGGGCGTGCGGGGGCTGACCCCAAGCCGCGCAGGCCAGAGCCCAGCCAAACCTCCGATTGCGACCTCCAACACATCCAATCCCCGACATTATGTCGCTTCCCTACAAGACCACCGCCGACCACTGCTCAAACGTGAACCTATGGAACATAAACACATCACCCAGAATTTGCTTCATACGGTGCAAGCAGCCTATTGCGGCAACGCCGATATGACCAATTTTGCGCCCTTTCCGGATGACATCAAACCACAGGCCGTCGCGCCGCTGCATGAACACTGTTGTGACGTTTTCTTGAATGACACAGGTCTTCGATCAGAACGGTATCACGACCTTCAACAAGCAATCCGCAATGCAAGCGAAGTCGTTCATTGGCGCGACACCTACAAAGGCACAGATATCAGTGATGACTTCATGGCTCGCTTCGGATGTTACTGTATCATAGGCGATGATGCTCCCTTCACATCAAACTCCATACGTCTCTGGATGGTCTACATGCCGCCGCATCTCTATTACCCATGGCACAACCACCCCGCCGAAGAGATGTATATGGTTGTATCAGGGTCTGCCGCCTTCAGGCGCAAGGGCTGCCCCGAAGAGGAGCTTCTCGAAGGGGACACCTCGTTCCATACAAGCAACCAGCCCCATGCGATGGAGACGTTTGAAACGCCCGTCTTGTGCCTCGTGGCGTGGCGCGACAATTTCCATGCTCCGCCAGAGCTAACATAAAGGCGGCAATGCCCGCAGACCCCCTCTCAGTACGGCCCACCGAACGCCGCGTTATACATTTTTCGCCCAAAAAATTAACAAACAGGCGGTGTACAGGTTGTGCACGGGTTGTGCACGCATATCACCCCCTGTTATTTCTCCCGTATTAACGAATTAACTTTTCGACTTTCGCCAAATTATTGAAAGAGCTCACCAAGAGGGCGGCCATTCGAATCTTGCATGAAACAGGCTTTCAGCATTTGATGACCCGCAACAAATAAAGCGCATCCGATGGGGCCACCCGGAAAGGAAAACTGCGTGACAGGGACATTGCTAAAGATAGAGGGCCTCACCAAGGCCTACCCCGGTGTCGTTGCAAACGACAGTGTTTCTTTTGAGATAAAATACGGCGAAGTGCATGCTTTGCTTGGAGAAAATGGCGCTGGCAAGTCGACACTCGTCAAAATGATCTACGGCCTCGTAAAGCCCGACAGCGGCACAATGCTGATGAATGGCGCGCCCTTCGCACCCCCCGAACCCCGCGCCGCCCGCGCCTCAGGCGTGGCCATGGTGTTTCAACATTTCTCGCTCTTTGACGCCTTGAATGTCGCCGAAAACATTGCGCTCGGAATGGAGCAACCACCAGCAATGCGTGATCTGGCCGAGAAAATCCGTACCGTCTCAGAAGACTACGGCCTCCCGCTTGACCCCTATAAAACCGTCGGAGACCTCTCCGCAGGAGAGCGGCAACGCGTTGAAATCATTCGCTGTTTGCTACAAGATCCTAAGCTCTTGATCATGGACGAGCCCACCTCGGTTCTCACGCCGCAGGAGGTTGAAATCCTGTTTGAGACCCTGCGCAAACTCACAGCCGAAGGCGTGGCGATCCTTTATATCTCTCATAAACTCGAAGAAATTCGCGCCCTCTGCGACGCCGCCACAATCCTGCGCCTTGGCAAAAATGTCGGAACCTGCATCCCCGCCGAAACCAGCGCCCGCGACATGGCCGAGCTCATGGTCGGAACAGAACTCCAGACCCCAAAAAGCGCAGGCGCCGCACTTGGCGATGTAGTCCTTGATATATCAGGACTTTCCATGCCCTCGCCCAGCGCCTTCGGGACGCCATTGCGCAACATTCACCTGCGTCTGCGATCAGGAGAAGTACTCGGCATTGGTGGTGTGGCTGGCAACGGCCAAGACGAACTCCTGCTGGCACTGTCAGGAGAGATGCGAACAGCCCATGACGCCGTCAAGCTCAAGGGCGAACCCATCGGGCAATTGGCCCCCAATGCCCGCCGCATGCGCGGGCTTCTTACCGCCCCAGAAGAACGCCTAGGCCATGCCGCCGCTCCCAACATGAGCCTCACAGAAAACGCTCTCCTCACAGGCAATACACGCCGCGGCCTGTCAAGTCGTGGCTTCCTGAAGTGGGCCAAAGCACGCAGTTTTGCTGAGGAAATCATCGAAAAATTTGATGTCCGCACCCCTGGCCCAGACAATGCTGCACGCTCGCTTTCTGGCGGCAATTTGCAGAAATTTGTGATAGGACGTGAGGTCTTGCAAGACCCCGATGTGCTGATCGTCAACCAGCCCACATGGGGCGTTGATGCCTCCGCTGCTGCGAGTATCCGCCAAGCGATCCTTGATCTGGCAGCCGGCGGCACGGCCGTCATTGTCATCAGCCAAGACCTCGACGAACTGATGGAAGTCGCCGATAACTTTGCTGCCCTCAACGAGGGCCGCCTCACAGAAACCCGCCCGACCCAAGGCCTGACCATCGATGAAATCGGCCTCATGATGGGCGGGGCCCACGGAATGGAGGTGGCCCATGTTTAAACTCGAAAAACGCCCGCAGCCGTCCAAGGCTTTTGCTTACCTCACCCCAATACTCGCCATCATCGCTACGATGATCGCAGGCGGCCTACTCTTTATGGCTCTTGGGAAAAACCCTTTTGAGGCCATACGAACCATCTTCTGGGATCCACTCTTTGGTGAGTTTGCATTTTATTATCGCCCCCAGCTTCTCGTCAAAGGTGGCCCCCTGATCCTGATCGCAATCGGCCTTTCACTGGGCTTTCGAGCGGGGATTTGGAACATTGGCGCAGAAGGCCAGTATATCATTGGAGCCATCTGTGGTGCAGGCGTGGGCCTTGCGTTTTACCCCATGGAGGCTTGGTATATCTTCCCACTAATGATAGCCGCAGGCGCCTTTGGTGGCTGGGCTTGGGCAATGATTCCTGCGCTCTTAAAAGTAAAGTTTCAAACCAATGAAATTCTTGTTTCATTGATGCTGGTCTATGTCGCCGAGCAGCTTCTTGCCTCGATGTCATTGGGCTTACTCAAGAACCCGGACGGCCACGGCTTCCCAGGCTCGCGCAACTTGAAAGACTACCCAAGCGCCTTCAACGACGAAATCATCACAGGTTCGGGCATGCACTGGGGTGTCCTGGCAGCGTTTATCGCAGTCATTTTCGCCTATATCCTGCTCAATCGTCACATGCTGGGTTTTTCTATCCGCCTGACAGGGGAAGCGCCGCGTGCAGCAAAGTTTTCCTCGGTCAATCCAACGCGCCTGATCCTCTTTTGCCTCGGCATGTCAGGTGCGCTGGCTGGGCTTGCAGGCATGTTCGAAGTTTCGGGGCCTGCGGGCCAGATCAGCATTGATTTTAACACAGGCTACGGCTTTACAGCGATCATTGTCGCCTTCCTGGGGCGCCTACATCCTGTCGGCATCCTTTTTGCAGGCCTTCTTATGGCTCTCACATATATCGGTGGTGAAATTGCACAAGCAAATCTCGGGCTCCCGGCAGCCGCAATTCAGCTGTTCCAAGGCATGCTGCTCTTTTTCCTACTCGCCGTCGACTTGCTCACAAATTATAGCATCAAACGCGTAAAGACGGAGGCCGTGTAATGGACCTGTCTGCAATCAATCCCGCCCTTCTGATCGCATCACTGCTCGTGGCCGCTACACCCATCTTGCTGGCTGGCATAGGCGAGCTCGTTGTCGAGCGCGCGGGCGTACTTAACCTAGGCGTTGAGGGGATGATGATCACTGGAGCGATCTGCGGCTTCATGGCAACAATCATCACAGGCTCACCAGCCTTGGGCTTCATATTCGCAGCCATCGGTGGTGCAGCACTGTCATTTCTCTTCGCACTTCTCACGCAATATGCCTTGGCCAATCAGGTCGCATCGGGTCTCGCATTGACGCTCTTTGGCCTCGGCCTATCCTCGCTCTTGGGGCAGGACTATGTCGGCCTCAAGCCCCCATCGACTCCCAAGCTCGACATACCGATCCTTTCGGATTTGCCTTTCTTGGGCACAGTGCTCTTCAGCCATGATGTTATCGTTTATCTCGGTATCGCCCTTGTCGCCTCCGTCTGGGCCACGCTGAAATATACCCGTGTCGGCCTCGTTTTGCGCGCTGTGGGAGAAAACCACGATGCCGCACATGCGCTTGGCTACAAAGTCGTGCGCATTCGCGTGCTGGCAATCATGTTCGGCGGAGCCTGTGCCGGCCTTGGCGGTGCCTACATCAGCCTCATTCGTGTTCCACAATGGACAGAAGGTATGACAGCGGGCGCAGGCTGGATCGCCCTCGCGTTAGTCGTATTTGCCAGCTGGAAGCCATGGCGCGTTTTGCTCGGTGCTTGGCTTTTCGGCGGCGTGACCGTTTTACAGCTTAATTTACAGGCAGCAGGCGTCGCAATTCCTGTCGAATACTTGTCGATGTCACCTTATATCATCACAATCCTTGTGCTTGTGATTATGTCCGCTGACAAATCACGTGCACCGGCTTCACTCGGTCGCATCTTCCACGCCTCGAGCTAATGCTTTAAGTTAACCACAGAATCCAACCTGGGAGACCACAGACTATGAAACTTACTCACCTTCTCGCCACAGCTGCCGTGGCGCTCGGCATGGCCACAAGTGCCTTCGCTGAAGACAAAACCAAAGTCGGCTTTGTCTATGTTGGCCCCGTCGGCGACGGCGGCTGGACCTATGAGCACAACAAAGGCCGCCTCGCTGTCGAAGCGGAGTTCGGCGATAAAGTCGAAACCGTTTTCGTTGAAAGCGTCCCAGAGGGCGCAGACGCCGAGCGTGTGATGACACAGATGGCCCTGCAAGGCGCCGATCTGATTTTCACAACGTCTTTTGGCTACATGGATCCAACAATCAATGTCGCAAAGAAATTCCCTGACGTGAAATTTGAGCACGCAACAGGCTACAAAACAGCCGAAAACGTCTCTGTTTACTCTGCACGCTTCTACGAAGGTCGTGCAATTCAGGGCCACATCGCTGGAAACATGACAGAAAGCAACATCATCGGCTATATCGGTTCGTTCCCGATCCCCGAAGTTATCCGCGGCATCAACTCAGCCTTCATTCACGCGCGCAAGGTAAACCCTGACGTGGAGTTCAAAATTGTTTGGGCCTACACATGGTTTGACCCAGCCAAAGAAGCGGATGCTGCCAAAGTTCTGATCGAACAAGGCGCAGATGTGATCCTGCAACATACCGACTCAACAGCCCCACTCGCAGCCGCAGCCGCAGCTGGCAATGTTGTTGGCTTCGGTCAAGCGTCTGACATGGCCGAGTTTAAAGATGGCCCACGCGTTTCATCAATCATCGATGATTGGGCGCCCTACTACATCGCGCGCACAAAAGCCGTGATGGACGGAACGTGGGAAACAATGAGCACATGGGACGGCATCGGCGCTGGCATGGTTGGCATTGGTGAAATCACAGACAAAGTACCAGCCAATGTAAAAGCCGAAGCGCTTGCCATGAAAGCCGCTCTCGCAGATGGCAGCTACCACGCGTTCACTGGTCCGATCAACAAACAGGACGGTTCTGCTTGGCTCGCCGAAGGTGAAACAGCTGACGATGGAACGCTTGCAGGTATGAACTTCTACGTTGAAGGCATCGAAGGCGAAATTCCACAGTAAGCCTCACTAGGTTGAAATCAGAAAGCCCCGCCTCACAGCGGGGCTTTTTTTGTGCCACAGCTTGTGCCAGAAGTGTCTCGTAACAGGAGCATATCGAATGCACGACATTATCGTTATCGGCGGTGGAATCGCGGGCACATCAGTCGCCGCGCGCCTCGCCCCTCACGCCAAAGTGCTGTTGCTCGAAGCGGAAACAGCGCTCGCCTATCATGCCTCTGGCCGCTCTGCTGCGCTATATGAGAGCAACTATGGTCTGCCCACGACGGTCGCGCTCAGCAAAGCGAGCAGTGACTATTTTCATACAGCAAACGGCGGATATCTAAGCCCACGCGGCCTCATGATCACTGCACGCGCTGACGAATTTGACGCCTTCCAGAAAGACAGTGAGACACTCGGCCTTGAAGTCATCAGCCCTACTGAAGCTCTTCAAATGCTGCCAATCCTCAACCCCGAAAAACTCGCTCACGCCTCCTATCACGCCGCCGCGTGGGATATTGATACCGACCGCATGGTACAGGATTTTGCGCGTGAGCTGCGCGCCCATGGCGGCGAGATCAAACTCGGCGCTCCCGTGAAATCTATTGCGCACAATGGCGCGGGATGGGTCCTTGAAACGCCCGTCGGCAGCTATCAAGCAAAGCTCATTGTGAATGCATCCGGCGCTTGGGTTGATGAGATCGCCAAACTGGCAGGGCTTGCCCCACTAGGCTTTACCCCCCTTCGTAGGTCGATGGCTCGTATCCCCGCACCTGGCGGGCACGATGTTTCAACCTGGCCCATGTTCTTTGGCGTTGGTGAAAGTTGGTACGCCAAGCCTGATGCAGGCTCGCTGATTGTTTCTCCCGCAGAAGAAGACCCAATGCCACCCATGGATGCCTGGGCCGACGATATGGTACTTGCAGAAGGTCTAGCCCGTTACGAAGAGCTCGTGACCGAACCCGTTACACGGATCGAGGCGAATTGGGCGGGCCTGCGCACTTTCTCACCTGATCGGGCGCTGACGATCGGCTTTCATACCGACGCTCCTGATTTTTTCTGGCACGCTGGTCATGGGGGCTATGGCTTCCAAACGGCGCCCGCAGCAAGCCAGTTGGCCGCTGATCTGATCCTCGGACAGGCGCGCCAGCTTGACGCCAAGACCTGCGCTGCGCTCAGCCCTGAAAGGTTTGCCCAATGAGCACACCCCGCGATCTCTCCGCTGTTTCGGGGTATGCCGAAGACGAAGGCAACGGACGCCTTTTCTCCCCGTCTGCCGCACGCAACATCAAGCCCATTGCAGATGTCCTCGCCCACCATGCACCAAAAGCAGGGCAAGCCCTCGAAATTGCCAGCGGCACAGGTCAGCATGTTGCTATTTTTGCGGGGCGCCTCCCCAATCTCGTCTGGCAGCCGACCGAAATCGATGCAACCCGCTTAACGAGCGTTAATGCTTGGGCTGAGCATTCTGGCGAACTCAATATTTTGCCCGCCATACCCCTCAACGCCACTCAAAAAGGCTGGGGAGCCGCTCATGCTGGCCAAGACCTAATCACCCTATCAAATCTACTCCACCTGATCAGTGAAACTGAAGCCCAAACGCTGATTTCGGAAGCGGGCAAAGCCTTGGCACCCCAAGGGGTTTTCCATATCTATGGCCCCTTCATGCGCGATGGCGAAACCACATCAGCGGGTGACGCAGAGTTTCACGCAAAACTTCAGGCCCAAGACCCGGATGTCGGCTACAAAGACGATTGGGACGTGATCGACTGGATACACACCTCGGGTATGGACCTAGTTCAGGTCTTGGAAATGCCGTCAAACAATATTTCCTTCGTCGCAACGCGACCTTTCTGATCTAGGTCAAATCTGACAAGCAATACTCGTGGTCTTCCTTCGAAAAATACATCGAAGGATCAGAATATGACTTGGCAAACCAAACTTGACAGTACCCGCGATCAGCTCCGCGGATTGAATAAAACCATTCCAGACACAACCCGTGCTTTCGGCGCCTTGGGAACGGCCGTCAAAGAGGGTGGAACGCTCGACTTCAAAACAAAAGAGTTTGTCGCTTTGGGTATCGCCGTTGTGAAGCAATGCGATGCTTGTATCGCTCTCCACGTCGAGACACTGATCAAATCGGGCGCAAGCCGCGACGAAGTGAGCGACGTCCTCGCAATGTTCATCCAGATGGGTGGGGGACCAGCCATGATGTATGCCGCCAAAGCGCTTGAGTGCTTTGATGAGCTCGCCCAATAAAAGTGCGACGGAATTCAGACCGAGCTGCGTTTGACGCTCAGAAACAAAAATTGGACATACAATGAAACTTCTCCTCACAACTGCCGCCATTCTTTTGAGTGCAAGCACCGCCTTCGCAAGCGGCCACGGCAACCCTGGCGCACATTTTATCGAAAACTGGGACACAAACGGCGACGCCATTGTTACCCTTGAGGAGGCCACAGAGCGCCGCGCGGATGTGTTCAATGCTTTTGATGCCGACAGTGATGATATCCTGAACGCCGAAGAATACGATCAATTCGACGAAGCCCGCGCCAACGACATGAAAGAGAATGGAATGGGTGCTGGCAAGGGCAAGAACAATCCCGCCAATGGAATGGCGCGGGAGTACACCGATCAGGACAGCAACGGTCAGGTGAGCCGCGAGGAGTTCATCGCCTCTGTGCCAGATTGGTTCGCCCAAATTGACAAAAATAGCGATGGCGTGGTCACAAAAGACGACTTCGCAAAGCGTTGATCCGCCGAGCTGGAGAGCTTGCGGAGCGACACTGTTGACCCCAAGTCAATAAGCCCTGACCTTGGCAACACTCCTCTTGTTTTGGGTGTTGCCTATGGTTCGTCTGTGTGTCCTGTTCTTGTTGCTCTTCAGCTCGCCAGCTCTGGCGGGACCCCAGTTTGACGACAATGACCCCGTCGTCTTCAATGCGCCCGCGCCACATCAATTCCCGGTTCACGGCATCGACGCAGCCAGATTTCAAGACAGCATAAACTGGCGCAAAGCCCATAAGGCTGGTGTCCGCTTCGCCTTTGTTAAAGCCACAGAAGGTAGTGATTTGCTCGACCCTATGTTCGCATCTCACTGGCGCGGTGCACGGCGCGCAAATGTCCCCGTCGGCGCCTACCACTTCTACTACTTTTGTACGCCAGCCCGCGTGCAGGCCCGTTGGTTCATCAAAAATGTGCCCAAGTCCAAGGGCGCACTGCCTCCCGTTGTCGATATGGAATGGAATCCGTTCTCTCCAAGCTGCAAACTGCGCCCACCAGCGGGCCAAGTCCGTCGCAACATGCGTATCTTCATGGCGATGCTCGAAAAGCATTACGGCCAGCGTCCCATAATTTACACGACACCTGTTTTCTTCAAAGAAAACGACCTTGGCCGCCTCAAAGGAGAAGAGTTCTGGCTGCGTTCCACGGCCAAAACACCCGCAGAAGCCTACCCCGGACAAGATTGGCACTTCTGGCAGTACACCAGCACAGGTGTGATCGACGGTATAGACGGCGGCGTGGATATCAATCTGTTCAACGGATCACGGAAAGATTGGCAGAACTGGCTCAGAAACCGCGCCCACTAAGCTGCGACTCTGCTTTTTTCTTTCCCCAAATATCCCGGGGGTGTGGGGGCAGAGCCCCCACCCGGTCGGATTTGCAACGCAAATTCGAACTCCCTCAGCCGTCCTTACGGATCGTCTCGTTCTTGGGGTCATAAGGGCTATCGCATGTCACAACCGCGTCCCAAAGCTTGTCCTGCATTTTGACTTTGAGCTTCGTGCCTTCCACTGCCAGCTCTGGCTTCACATAGCCCATGCCGATCGATGTCTCAAAAGCCACAGAATAGCCGCCAGACGTCAAACGCCCCACGCGTGTCCCGTCTTCACTATAGAGCACTTCACGGCCCCAAGGGTCTGCATCAGATGGCCCGTCAATAAGCAGGGTGCATGCCTTCGAGCGAATGCCCTTTTCCACCATCGCCTCTTTGCCATGGAACTCTTTTTCAAGATCAATAAAGCGCGGCAAGTCCGCCTCGGTAGGTGTCGCATCACGGCCAAGCTCGTTGCCAAAGGCACGGTAGCTTTTCTCCTGCCGTAGCCAGTTCTGAGCACGTGCACCGACCAGCTTCATACCATGCGGCTCCCCTGCTTTCTCAAGGAGATCAAACAGGTAGTTCTGCATTTCGATCGGGTGGTGCAGTTCCCAGCCAAGCTCGCCTGTATACGCCACTCGGATAGCATTTACAGGGCACATACCCAGCTCAATTTGCTTTGCAGATAGCCAAGGGAAGCGCTTGTTTGTGAGCGCAGTTTCTGGGTCAGCATCGTTAATCACAGCCTTCAAGACATCACGCGACTTTGGACCCGCAATCGCAAAAACGCCCCACTGGCTCGTCACATCCTGAATTTCGATGTAGCCAAAGTCGTCCATCTTGCTCTCTGCAGCCTTGCGCAGATAGTCCGCATCATACTCCGTCCAAGCCCCTGCGGAAACGAGGTAATAGTTGTCCTCTCCATTGCGCACGATGGTATATTCGGTGCGCGTGGTGCCATGGGCTGTCAGGGCGTAAGTCAGATTGATACGGCCAATTTTTGGCAGCTTGTTACAGGTAAACCAGTCCAGAAACGCCGTTGCGCCGGGCCCTTTGACAACATGTTTGCTAAACGCCGTCGCATCAATCAGGCCAACACCTTCACGGATCGCTTTGGCTTCATCCACAGCATATTGCCACCAGCCACCACGGCGGAAAGAGCGGGCATCATGGTCAAAGTTATCTGCGGCATCAAGCGGGCCATAGTAGTTGGGCCGCTCCCAACCGTTCACAAAGCCAAACTGTGCACCACGTGCCTTCTGGCGCTCATACGCTGGCGCCGTGCGCAGCGGGCGACACGCAGGGCGCTCTTCGTCAGGGTGGTGCAGAATATAAACGTGATCATAGCATTCTTCGTTTTTGCGCGCGGCAAATTCTGTGGTCATCCAGTTGGAAGAATAACGCTTGGGATCAAGGCTCGCCATGTCGATCTCGGCTTCGCCCTCAACCATCATCTGCGCAAGGTAATAGCCGGTACCACCAGCAGCCGTGATGCCAAAGCTAAAGCCTTCCGCAAGCCACATATTGTGCAGTCCTGGTGCTGGCCCAACGAGCGGGTTTCCGTCTGGCGTATAGCAAATCGGGCCGTTGAAATCGTCTTTCAAACCGCTTTCCTCACACGAAGGAATACGATGAATCATAGCCATATACTGCTCTTCGATACGGTCCAGTGCGAGCGGAAATAGATCTGCGCGGAAGCTGTCAGGGACACCATGCTCAAAGACAGCGGGCGCGTTTTTCTCATAGACGCCAAGGATCCAGCCACCGCGCTCCTCGCGCACATAAGACTGCGCGTCCGCATCGCGGATAACAGGATGCTCAACACCGCCCTCGGCGCGAAACTTAACAAGCGCGGGGTCTTGATCCATCACGATGAACTGGTGCTCAACGGGAATGGCGGGCATCTTGATCCCCAGCATTTTTGCCGTGCGCTGCGCGTGGTTGCCTGACGCCGTTACAACGTGCTCGGCTGTCACGACGATCTGCTCGTCTGAGGGCACAAGATTGCCGCCCTTTTCAACCATCTTGGAAAGGGTCACTTCCCAATGCGTACCATTCCAATGGAAGGCATCAGCCTGCCACTTCCGCTCGATCATCACACCGCGCTGGCGCGCGCCCTTGGCCATGGCCTGGGTCACATCGGCAGGGTTAATATAGCCGTCAGTGTTGTGATAAATCGCACCCTTAAGGTCTTCCGTGCGGATGAGCGGCCAGCGCTCCTTGATTTGATCAGGGGTCAGCCATTCATAGGACACACCACAAGTTTCTGCTGTCGAGGCATAGAGCATATATTCGTCCATACGCTCTTGCGTCTGCGCCATGCGCAGGTTCCCGACCACGGCGAAGCCTGCATTCAGGCCTGTTTCAGCTTCAAGCTGTTTGTAAAACTCGACCGAGTATTGATGAATATGCGTCGTCGCATATGACATGTTGAAGAGAGGCAGAAGGCCAGCAGCATGCCATGTGGAACCAGAGGTAAGCTCGTCGCGTTCAATGAGCATAACATCGTCCCAACCCGCTTTTGCGAGGTGATAAGCGATAGAGGTGCCAACAGCACCGCCTCCGACAACAAGAGCTTTAACTTGGGTTTTCATGAGCCGACTCCATAGGCATACGTTGCACATGATATGACGCAAAGCCGAAGCCAAGCGAAGCAGACTCCCGACTGGTTAGGGATAAAAACGACTTCTATCAGCGCCCTCAAGAACATGCGCCGCATATTCCGCAGCGTGGCGGCTCGTTGAAGCGATCAGTCCCAGGCTTTACAGAATGTACCCCCGCCGCAGCTGATACCCGACCCGCGCGAAGGGTTGTAGTCGATTCCCCACGGCCTCGTCCGACACCCCGGTCTCTTTTCGGACACTGGCCGACAGCCAAACGAGCGGAGTACCCAGCCACCCTATTCCCCTCAAATTGCCTCGTTTGGTTTTCCGTAAATAGATAGTCTCATTCTTACGTAAAAATATGACGAGTATATAAGGCGATCATGGTGATTTCGTGCTAATCCCCGAGCACAATTCCTTCACGGCGAGGGTCTGCGCCGCCTGTGAGTATATTTTCATCAACCACAATCATGTGCAGGCCAGAATTGAGAGCGCGGATACCGACTTCATATCCCATGGCGCGCAGGGGCTCAGCGAGCGCCTCGGCAGATGTGCCTTCCTCTATGTCATAAGCGCCGAAGCGGTTGATGAGATGCGGCAGGCCGACAGCGGCCTGAGGGTTTAGGCCCCAGTCAAGATGAGCCACAAGCGTCTTGGCGACATAAGGGATGATACGCGATCCACCCGGGCTTCCGACAACAACAGCAAGCTTGCCATCTTTCAAAACGATTGTCGGGGCCATAGAACTGCGCGGGCGCTTGCCTGGCTCCACACGATTGGCAATTGGCACGCCGTCGCGGTGCGATCGGAAGGAAAAATCTGTAAGCTCGTTGTTGAGTAGAAAGCCACCGACCATGAGCCGCGAGCCGAACGCGTTTTCAATCGTTGTGGTCACGGAAAGACCATTCCCAAAGCTGTCGACAATCGAGATATGCGATGTCGAGGGCAGCTCGATCGCCTCATCATCAGCCAGAATAAGACTGTGATCAAACTCTGGCTCCCCTGCGTTGACGGCCCCAAGCGCTGTGTTACCCCGCAAAAGCTCGGCACGCTGGCGCAAGTATTCAGCCGCGAGCAGGCCCTCAACAGGCACAGGCACATAGTCACTGTCTGCAATATATCGTCCACGATCGGCAAAGCTCAGGCGGCTGGCATCACCAATCAACCGCCATGCGCGCGCCTCCTCTGGCGCACCTAAGTCATAGGCCTCAAGCAGACCAAGCGTTTGGCCCACACTGATTCCTCCTGACGAGGGTGGGCCCATCCCGCAAACATCATGCCCGCGATAAGCCACACACACGGGCGCACGCTCGCGCACTTGATAGAGTGCAAAATCAACCTCACTCAAGACGCCTGCGTTGTCTGGGGCATTTCGCACCTTCTCAACAATCGCCTTGGCGATCGCACCAGTATAGAACGGCTTCACACCGTTGTCCGCCAGAGCCCGCAGGCTCTCAGCATAGGCTGCATTGCGATGCAGCTGCCCCGCTGTTACAGCCCTACCGCCTGGAAAGAAATAGCCCTGCGCGACAGGATCACGCGCCAGGCGTTCGGCATCGGCCGACACCATGGCCGCAAGCCGTGGAGAAACGATAAAGCCATCTACGGCAAGCGCAATCCCCCGCGCAAACAAGCTAGCCCACGAGCTGCTCCCCCAGCGCCGATGTGCCTCTTGCATCAGAGCTGGCGTGCCCGGAACCCCGACAGAACGCCCCCCGACAACAGCATCAAAGAACTTAAGAGGTTCGCCTTCGGCATCCTGAAACAGAGTGGGCCGCGCCTCCAATGGGGCCGTCTCGCGTCCATCAAGGGTCGTGATCTCACCAGTCTTTGCGTCAAACCAAAGCAAAAACGCTCCACCACCAAGACCCGAGCTTTGCGGCTCAACAAGCCCCAAAACAGCCTGTACAGCAACCATCGCATCGGCAGCGGTTCCACCTTCGGCAAGAATAGCCGCGCCAGCCTCGGCCGCATATGGGTTTGCTGCAGCAATCATCCAGCGCTCTGCTCGCGTGGCTACACCTGACGCTTTAGTCGCCTGCGCCTCACGGACAGCTTCGTTTAATGAATATCCGCCGAGTTCAGTCGCGTTCTCAGGCGCGACATCATCCGCGACTTGCTGTGCAACAAGAGAAGCCCCGCTCATAAAAAGCGTTGTAACCAAAGCCAGACTGCCGACGTATTTCATCAAGAGGTCTTCCTTTCTGATGCCATCAGCCGCTCAACACATAGCGCGCCAGCACTAGAGCATAGATGGCACAACCTGATCAGGCGGGCGGTGCCCGTCTGCAAATGTCTTGATATTGATGATGACTTTTTCACCCATCTCAAGACGTCCTTCGAGCGTCGCACTGGCCATATGCGGGAGCAGCACAACATTGTTCAGATTGCGCAACTCGGAGTTTGCTTCACCTTCGTGTTCAAAGACATCAAGCCCCGCACCCGAAATATCGCCAGACTTCAAAAGGCGCGTCAAAGCGGGTTCATCAATGACCTCACCCCGAGAGGTGTTGATAATAACAGCGCCGTCTTTCATGAGCTTGAGACGCCGCGCATTCATCAGGTGAAACGTCGAGGGTGTATGCGGGCAATTCACCGAAATCACATCCATCCGCGCCACCATTTGATCGAGACTTTCCCAATAGGTCGCCTCAAACGCTGCTTCCGTCTCTTCGCGCAAACGACGACGGTTGTGATAATGGATCTGCATACCAAACGCCCGTGCACGCCGCGCAACCGCTTGGCCAACACGCCCCATTCCCAAAATCCCGAGTCGCTTGCCGCTCACCCGCGTGCCGAGAAGCGCCGTTGGCGAAAAGCCGGAGAAGCCACCGTCTTTGATCTGCTGCAATCCTTCGGGAATACGGCGCGTCACAGACATCATAAGCGCCATAGTCATATCCGCCGTGTCATCCGCCGAAACACCCGGAGTATTGGACACAAGAATGCCCCGCTGCAAGGCGCTCGCGACGTCAATATGGTCGAACCCTGCGCCAAAGTTGGCAATCAGTTTGAGCCGCTCCCCAGCGCGCGCGAGCAAATTGGCGTCAATCGTGTCCGTCAAGGTCGGAACAAGAATATCTGCCTCAGCCATCGCCTTGGCCAGCTCGTCACGGCTCATTGGCGTATCATCCTCGCGCAGTGTCACATCGAACAGTTCTTTCATTCGTGTTTCAACAGGCTCGGGCAGGCGTCGCGTCACAACAACACTCAGGCGTCCAGATGGCATGGGCAAGCTCCATTCGCTTTTCTTTTTTGTGCGTTACTGGCAAAGTGGACGATAGATAGCCGAGGCACAAGAACCCAACGGCAAAAAAGCTAGTAGTGAACGCAGGCAAGAGCATGATCCGATATCTCACAGCCATTTCTTTGGCGCTGATGGTTTACGTCGCAACCGCAAGTGCAGAAACTCTGCGCGGCAGCGTAACCAATCTGCCTATCCCCCGCTTTGTCTCTATCAAATCTGACGAATGCAATGTTCGCCGCGGCCCATCCCTTAGTCACAAAATCGACTGGGTTTTCACCCGCAAAGGTATGCCCGTCGAGATCACGGCCGAATACGGCCACTGGCGCCGCGTCCGCGACCGCGATGGTGTGGGCGGCTGGGTCCACTACTCCCTTTTGTCAGGGTCGCGCAATGTGATCATTGAGGAAGACATGCTGTCCCTCCACATCCGCCCGAATCCCGACACCCAAGTTGCAGCACGTCTCGAAATGGGTGTGATTGCGCGCCTCAACGAATGCAGCGAGGGCTGGTGCAGACTTACGGCTGGCGGATACAAAGGCTGGGCCCCGCAAAAAGCGCTCTGGGGCATCAAAGAAAACGAAATCGTTGAATAAACAGCCGCCTCAGACCTAGTTTTGAAAAATTTTCATATCAGGCTTGAAAGCACCGCCTCTTGCGAGTAACTAGCGCTCAGAGTTGGGATGTGGCCTAGCGGTAGGGCAACTGTTTTTGGTACAGTAGATCGTAGGTTCGAATCCTACCATCCCAGCCAATCACTCTTAAAAGCAACAATATGACGCGTGCCTGCGGGCAAAAGCGTTTTGTTAGCCCTTTGCCTAGCGCACGGACGTTGCGTCAAACAAAAGTGACAGAATCTCCGCAAACTTTACCTCTGGCTCGAGCAAGCGCGCACGCGCTTTCCAAATCGCTTTGGACCGCGCCTGAGGCAAAGCTGCACAGAAATTGAAGAACTTCGTTTCAACTTCGGCCAGCTCCATGGGCGCTTCAGGCCCGCCGCGCGCATGCACATCTCCAGACTGAAGGCTGCGTCCATCCTTCAAAGTCAGCGTCACATCCGACCAACGCCCAATTGGGAAACGTTGCGAATGGCGGTGCTCTTCGTACACGTTGATCTTTTTGAGCGCCGCTGCCACAGCCTTGTCCTTGAGCCCATCACCCGAAATATGCTCTGGCCCTATGTGCCCATGGACAAGCCGCGTTGCGAGAGCAAACCCAAGCGAATACTGCGCCTGCGAGGTCGTCTCTGGCAGCCCTGCAAAAAGCTCGGCCGATTCTGCAAAGGTGCGCACGTCAATACGTTCGATATCTCCCTCACCCAGCTGATGCGCTTTGAGCAATCCTCCAAGCGCATCAATCGCCGCATGAGCCCAGCGGCAGATCGGGTAGGGCTTGATGTAATTCAGCTCAACGGTCCAAAGTTGCCCCAAATCGGCCCAATGCGCAGAAGCCTCTTCAGCCTCCACGGTAATCGCGGGCGCACCCGTAAAACCGTCTTCTGCCATCAGCACAGCCATTGTCCCCACAAGCGCACCCATGCCTGAACCGTCATGAAGCATGGTGGGTGTTGCGATTTCACGCATCATCTGGCTGCGGGGCCCGTGGTACTCGGCTATGCCAAGCGCTTGGCGCAGCACTTCGGGGCCATCACCACGCAACCTGCAACCAAGAGCCGCAACGCCCAGCGCATTCCACGCACCCGAAGTATGATAGTCGCTCACGCTCGCATGTAGCGAAATCGCAGCTCGAGCCGACACTTCGTAAGACATGGCTAAGGCCTCAAGCGCCGCGCGCCCGCTCAGCTCTGGCATCCTCTCGGCAAACGCACAGAGCGCAGGCACAACCGCACAGCCAATATGCCCCTTGGTTGGGTTGTACCCGTCATGCCCGTCCAGATTGTCAATTTGTGTCGCAAGCGCGAAAGAGGCACCTGTGATGGACGCTTTGCGGCCATCAAACAAAAGCGTTGCCGCATCGCTCGGATCGGACGCAGCCTGAAAACGTACGGCATGGTCCCGCGCGATCCGACCCGCCTCCATGCTCGCGGCACCTGCCGCCACACCAATCGTATCAATCAACAAAGTCGCGCTCATCTCAAGCGCACTGTCAGGCACATCAATCGGTCCCAAAACAAAATCAGCTATCTCGTTATACGTCATGATACCCCCCCCAAAAAATATTTGAGGCCATGCCCCACAGTCAAATCCTGAGCGGCATGCTTTTATCGCGTCAATGGGTTTTGCGTCACGCTTTAGCGCTCAAACGTCACTTTCCCGTCGCAAATCGTAATCATAGCAGCCGCTGCATTGATGACATCGGGCTGCAGCATGCTCAGATCATGGCTCATCACAGCGACATCCGCCATCATTCCCACGCTTAACTGCCCCTTGCGATCTTCTCTGAACTCGGCCCAGGCGTTGCATTTGGTGTAGCTCTCGAGCGTATCCTCAAGTGTCTGCGCCTGATCTCGCCACAGCGCTCCGAGCTTCTGTGGTGCAACCGCCGCTTTGATATTGGTCATCACATCCACAGGGATCACGGGCCAATCTGTCGAGAAAATAACTTTAGCACCTGTCTCGCGAATATCCTGCCACGCGTAGGCCCCTGCAATCTGATGATCATGCAGATATTGTCCGACGCCCGTTGGAGGAAAATACCCTCCAAACGGCGCATGACCTGGCTGGATGGAGGCTACAATGCCAAGCTTTGCAAGCCGCGGAATATCGCTCGGATGCATCACTTCCAAATGCTCAATACGATGTCGGCTGTCGCGCACACCATTGGCGTTTTGCACCGCTTCATAGGCATCAATCGTGCGCCGCACCCCCGCATCACCAATCGCATGCACCGCGATCTGAAAGCCGAGACGGTCCGCCTCGATACAAGCGGCCACAAAGTGCTCCTGCGTAAAAACTTCATCGCCCATGTTCCCGCCCGCTCCCATCTCTCCGGGATAAGGCTCAAGCATAAGGGCTGTGCCACTCTCGACCACACCGTCGATAAACATCTTCAAATGCGAGGAGCGCACCATATCGCCTTGAAAGCGCTCGCGCATCGCAGGCGCTTCCGCCGCAATCCGCTCAATCGCGTCTGTGCCCTTGAAGTGAAACGGCACTTCACAGCGGCACAAGAGCCGCCCCTCGGCCTCAAGCTCGCTCAACAGCTCGGCCTGATAGACATTTCCGTCCATTAGATGAAGCCCAGTGATGCCCTGCTCAGCGCAATGTATAAGCCCTTGAGCAATTACATCCTTGTCCATCTCACGCTCGGCATCGCTTGGGGCTGGCACAGGGTCTTTGCCCGTGGTCAGCCCCATCATTTCTCGCCCCCCGTGCCGCGTCAGCGCAAGTACAGGGCTATAGGCCCCCGGCTCAAGAAGCTCGCCGCTCGCCAAGCCATCCTCGCCCATCACAATCATTGAGCCCGCATCAACTGTCCCGCCCTGAAGCAAGCCCGCAAGCTCAAGCGCTGCGGTATTGGCCCATACCGTATGATGATCAGGCGCAAACATTGCCAAGGGCCGTTCTGGTAAAATATAGTCAAGGTCATGCCGCGTTGGCGTCTTGCCAGTCCCCAGAATTCCATAATCACACATCACACAGAAAACGAGCTGATCCTCTACATTCTCCGCCGCATAATGCCTGATCGCCTGAGCCATATTCTCCAGCCCATGCAACCCGTAAAGGTTAAGACAGCTCAACTCGACAGAGCCACCAAACAGATGTACATGGCTGTCGATAAAGCCCGGCAAAACTGTGCCGCCTTTGGCGTCGATGAGGCGTGTCTCGGGCGCCGCTAAAGCAAGAATATCATCCGTGCTGCCAACTGCCGTGATCACACCACCCGCAATCGCAAGCGCTTCGGCCTGTGGCTGCTCCGCGTCAAAAGTCATCAACGCGCCGTTGAAAATAATAATGTCGGGGGTCATTTCGCTCTCCGCAAAAGAAAAACGGCCCCGTCACTTTGACGGGGCCGCATGGTGTTTATTTCTGAAGTTCAGTCCAAATTGCTGTGTAGAGCTTGGTTGCCTCTGGCGGGCAAGTCTTGGCCACATAGGCAGCCGCTTTCAGCTCCGCTGGGACAACAATCTCAGGAGACGTTTTCATGTCTTCTGGCATAAAGGCTTCAGAGCCAGCGATCCCGTTTGCATAGCGTGCAAACGATGACAGCATCGCCGCGTTTTCAGGGTCCATGATAAAGTTAAGGAAGGTTTTGGCTTCATCAACGTTCTTTGCGTCAGACAGGATCGCTGCATTGTCCATCCAGACAGGAAAGCCTGTTTGCGGATAACCAAAACCGATGTCAGCGTTCTTCTCACGTGCGCGGAAAGAAGCACCGTTCCAGTTCACACCTGCAGCCACATCGCCCGCCGCAAACTTTTCGATCATGCCATAGTCCATAGAAAGCCAGTTCGGCTTAGCGGCCTGCAACGTGTCACGCACTTTCATAAGGACTTCTTTGTCCGCCGTGCACTGCTCGCCTCCCACATAGTGAATGGCCATACCCATGACATCGTTCATCTCGGGCACAACATTGATCTTGCCCTTGAGCTCCTCGGGCGGATCAAAGATCACAGCTGCGGTATTGATGTCGCCACCATAGATCGCGGTGTTCACTGTCACACCAACGGTGCCCCACTGCCAAGGCACAGTATAGTTGCGCCCTTTGTCGAACTCGACATCAACCCACTGAGGGTCCATGTGCTTGAAGTTTTCCATCTCGTTGGGTTTTGACTCCATCAGCAGACCTTCACCAACAAAGATCGGTACGTAAGTTCCCGATGGAACCACAATATCAAACCCGTGCCCGCCAGCCTTGATTTTGGCGAGTGCTGTGTCGTTGCTGTCATAGTCGGTGATCGTCACTTTGATGCCCGTCTCGGCCTCAAATTTTGTGATCATCTCGGGCGATGTGTAGTTGCCCCAGTTGTAGATATTGAGCTCGCCGTCCGCATAAGCGGGACTCGCCAGCACCAGTGCCATAGCTACCATTGTTTTTTTCATTGTGTAGTCTCCCTGTGGTTGGTTTTGGGTTGGTCTAGTTTCTTATTTTACTCAGCAGCGTGAACCCGATCACCATCGTGACCGAAATTCCAATCAACACTGTCGAGATTGCGTTGATCTCAGGCGTGATCACGCGGCGCAATTGTCCCAGCATGTAGGTGGGCAAAGTGTCTTGCCCCGCTGATTTGACAAACTCGGTGATCACAACGTCATCCAAAGAAATCACAAAAGCCAGCATCGCACCTGCCAGTATCCCCGGCCAAAGCTGAGGCAGCGTGATACGGCGAAACGCCTGAAATGGCGTCGCGTAGAGGTCCGCTGCCGCCTGCTCAAGGCTGAGATCCATACCCTGAAGCCGCGCACGGATAGGCAGGTAAGCAAACGGAATACAGAAGGCCGCATGCGCGATAATCAGATACAAAAGCCCCGAATACCCTGTCGCCACCTTGATCATTGCAAAGAAGATCAGAAGCGCCACAGCCGTCACAATTTCAGGAACCATGAGCGGCTGGTTGATCATAGCAAACACAGCCCCCTGCCCCTTAAACTTGCGCGTACGCGTGGTCGCGAGGGCCGCCAAAACGGCCACAGTTGTTGAAATCAAGGAGGCCCAAACCGCAATGATCAGACTGCGCACAGTCGCCTCCTGCACCAGCTCGTTTTCCCAAGCCGACTGATACCAGCGCCAAGAAAACCCCTCCCAGATCGCAATCGAGCTGCCTGAGTTAAAGGAATAAGCGACCAACAAAAGGATCGGCAGATAGAGAAGCACAAAGCATGCCACAGCTATTGTCGCAAAGCCCGTTTGACGGCGGATGTTGAAGCCTTTCCGCTCAGCCATGCTTCACCTCCTCGTTCCCGACTGCGCGCACATAAGTGAGCAGCGCAACCATAACAATCGCCAACAAAGTAATCGAAAGCGCCGCCCCAAGCGGCCAGTTGCGCCCCTGCCCAAACTGAAGCTCGATAAGGTTGCCAAGCATAAGCTGATTGCCCCCGCCTAAAACCCGCGGTGTCACATAAGCTCCAAGCGAGGGCACAAAAACGAGGATTGACCCCGCAATCACCCCCGGCTTGACCAGCGGCAAGATCACACGGCGCAGCACTTTTAGGCGCGTAGCATAAAGATCATACCCCGCCTCAACGAGGCTGAAGTCGAGCCGCTCCATCGAGGCATACAGCGGCAAAACCATCAGTGGCAGATAGACATAGACCATGCCCACGGCGATCGCGAATTCGGTGTAAAGCATTTGGATCGGCTCATCGATCAACCCAAACGCCAGCAATACTGTGTTCAGCGTCCCTTCGTTGCGGATCAGCTCAACAATAGCAAAGGTTCGAATCAATAGATTGGTCCAGAAGGGAATAATGATCAGCAGCATCCAGAAGTCGCGCTGTTTTTTGGGGCGAGTGGCGATAAAATAGGCCGTCGGAAACCCGAAAAAGATACAGGCCAAAGTGGTCATCAGCGAGAGCTTTACAGAACGCCAGAAGATGCTGAGGTGCGCATCCGAAAACCCGAGAGTGTCGTCAAAAATATCCCGCTGCATAACGACGTTAAACCAAGCATCTGTTGAGAAAGTCCACTCAACACCGCCATAATCGCCCGCCGATAGAAACGAGTAGACAAGCGTGATCAAAAGAGGCCCGCTGGCAGCAAACAAAAGAATAATCAGCGCAGGCGCAAGCAGCATCCATCGCACGCGTGAGACCCTCTTGGCTTCCTTCTGGGACAGATCAGCCATGCCTCAATCCCTCAATACCTGCGCGACGCCCGCGCCAAACGTCACCCCAACCCGCGCACCTCTCTCGAATTGCGCAGCCGTATCCGGGCTATTTTGCGTTCGGATCACAAAGGCTGTCCCGTCATCCAGTCCCACATGATAATGCGTGTCCGTCCCAAAATAGACCACATTGCCCAGCGTCCCAGCCAAAACCCCGTCCACTTCACGCACCAACGAGGCGTGCTCGGGGCGGATCGCCAGCGTCACTTGCCCGCTGACATCTGAGCCCTCGTGAACACGCGCAGTTATCATTTGCCCAGAGGCTAGCCGAACAGTCCCAGTCTGCTCTTCAGTGGAAACAAGCTCCGCAGGGAGAAAATTCGTATCCCCAATAAAATCGGCAACAAACCGTTCTGCAGGGTGGTCATAAATATCACGGGGCCGGCCGATCTGGCGGATAGAGCCTGCACTCATCACAGCAATACGGTCTGACATCGTCAGCGCTTCTTCTTGATCATGGGTCACAAAAATAAAGGTAATACCCGTTTCAGTCTGAAGCCGCTTCAGCTCAAGTTGCATCTCCTTACGCAGCTTGAAATCCAGCGCACTCAAAGGCTCGTCGAGCAACAAAACCTTGGGCTTTGGCGCCAGCGCCCGCGCAAGCGCAACGCGCTGCTGTTGCCCGCCAGAGATTTGCCCGGTCTGGCGGTCCGCCATCTCAGTCATTTTGACGAGCTCCATCATCTCTTCGACTGTCGCCTTAATCTCAGCCTTCGGCCTGCCAAGCATTTCAAGCCCAAAGCCAATATTTTGGGCAACCGTCAAATGTGGAAAAAGCGCATAACTCTGAAACACAGTATTCACGGGCCGCTTGTAAGGCGGCAAATCCAGCAGATCCTCGCCAAACATACCAAGCGCCCCGGAGGTCGGATGTTCAAATCCAGCAATCAAGCGCAAAAGCGTGGTCTTGCCGCAGCCCGATGGCCCCAAAAGCGTGAAAAACTCGTTATCCTCGATCTCAAGGCTCGCATCAGCCAAAGCCACAACAGGCGGCTGGCCAGCATAAACTTTACGCAAGTTTCTCACGCTAATGGCTGTACTCAAGTTCAAATCTCCCAGTCTGCGTGCTGTTGTCGGACAACCTCTTTTAGATGCAAAACACGTCGTTCTTTTTTCAAGCCTACGCCGAATACCTCTTCATGTAATACCCCGATTGGGGTATTTTTTACCCAGTAATTTGACCAAAGGGGGTATAATTGCCTGAAAAACTCTCACAAAGAGATGTCGTCCGCCTGCGTAAGGCTATGGCAAATTCACAGAACGATTCCTTTTTCAAACACCTAAAAAACCTCCTGCGCGCGAAGCTTCGATTCGATACTTTGTTAATATTGCAGTTCAATCCGAATGGCGCACCGCGCTTTCTAGATGGCTGGTTGCGCCGCACAGCGATGCTCCAAGTCGCTATGGAACAATACCTGATGGGCGCCTATCGGCTCGACCCCTTCTACCAGTTTGACACGCTAAACGAGGGCGGAGCGATGTATCGCTTGTCCGAGATCGCCCCAGACCGCTTTTTTACAAGCGAGTATTACCTGCAGTATTATCGCCAAACGAAACTCTGTGACGAGATAGGGCTACTGATCCCCCTTCCTTCGGGAGACATCGCCCATATTTCGATCAGTCGCCGCGAAGAAACACGACCCTTCCGACGCAAAGAGCTTCAATGTCTGAGACATTTCAGCCCAATCCTCCTCGAAATGCTGAAAGCGCACTGCATATACCGCGCAACTCAGCCTTCGCCCATTGCCACATTGCCCGCCCGTCACCTGTCGCAAATCATTCAAACGGAAGCCGCAGAAGCACTCGGGGTAAAGCTAACCAAGCGTGAAACCCAAATCGCAGGACTTGTCTTGCAAGGCCACTCAAACGCCTCAGCCGCGCTTAAGCTCGGGATGGCCTATGAAACCGCCAAGGTTCATCGCCGCAATATCTATCGCAAGCTAAGCATTTCCTCCCAGCAAGAGCTGTTTTCGCTCTTCAAAGAGGTTCTTTAGTATACGCAGCCGCATCCCGTACGACGCCCGCCACCTCTCGCAGCTGATCAATAAGCGGGCTGCTTTTGCGCCAAATCATACCAACGCTCCGCATGGGTTCGGGCGAAGCAAACCGCGCCAAAGAGACGGAGGCAGAGCGCGTCTCAACTGGCACTGCCATCTCTGGAATAAGCGTCACACCCATACCCGCGCCAACCATCTGGACCAAAGTGGACAGCGAGCTCGCGTCAAAGCCGTCACGCGGGCGCATCTGCGGGATCGAACACACTGAAAGCGCCTGATCCCGAAAGCAATGACCCTCCTCCAGAAGCAAAAGCCGCATCTGGCTCAGACTGTCTGCACTCGGCACTGGCAATCCCGCCTCGTCCTCTGGGCGGACCAAGACAAAGCTCTCCTCAAACAGAGGAACTTCCTCAAAACTGGGCTCCGAAACTGGCAAGGCAAGGATCGCTGTATCAAGCCGCCCTTCATCAAGCTCTTCCAGAAGCTTGGAGGTCAGTGTTTCACGCACCTGAATATCAAGCCGCGGATATCTCGCCGCCAATGCTTTAAAAATCCGAGGCAAAAGATAAGGCGCAATTGTCGGAATAACGCCGAGCCGCAACCGGCCGCTAAACTCTTCCTGCGCCTTGCGCGCCATTTCCTCAAGTTCTTCCGCACCACGCAAAACACCTCGCGCATGACGGCCAAAATCCTCACCAAACGCCGTAAGCCTGACCTGCCGTGCCCCGCGCTCGAACAGCGCCATGCCAAGCTGGGCTTCAAGTTCCTTGATTTGCATCGAGAGCGCCGGCTGCGACACAGAGCAAAGCTCCGCCGCACGGCCAAAATGCCCCTGACCCGCAAGAGCCTCAAAATAGCGCAGCTGTTTCAAAGTGATGTTTGCCATAAGTAAAAATTATCAAACCGATTAGAAAATGCAACTTATTCCTATCAAACTTCTGGGTTAGAATAATTCTAGGAAACGCAAGATTCGGCGCAAACGCGCCCCTCACAGTATCAGGGAGATATGACATGGACGGAAACAACGTAGGCAAATGCCCCGTCATGCACGGCGCAGCCAGCATGAACACCCGCTCAAATCGCGACTGGTGGCCAAACCAGCTCAACCTCAAAATCCTGCACCAGCATGATCGCAAGTCAGACCCCATGGGCGAAGGCTTTGACTACGCTGCCGAGTTCAAAAAACTTGATCTTGCAGCGCTCAAGTCCGATCTGACGGCCCTCATGACAGACAGCCAAGACTGGTGGCCCGCAGACTACGGGCACTACGGCCCGTTCTTTATCCGCATGGCGTGGCACGCAGCAGGCACATACCGCACAGCCGACGGCCGCGGCGGCGCAGGGACAGGCAACCAACGCTTCGCTCCCCTCAACAGCTGGCCTGACAACGGCAACCTCGACAAGGCCCGCCGCCTTCTCTGGCCAATCAAACAAAAGTACGGCAACAAAATCTCATGGGCTGATCTCTTCGTCCTCACAGGCAATGTAGCCATCGAAAGCATGGGCGGACCAACCTTCGGCTTCGCAGGCGGACGCCCCGACATCTGGGCACCTGAAGAAGACATCTACTGGGGTGACGAAGACGAATGGCTCGCAGATGGTCGCTACTCAGGCGATCGCGAATTGGCCAATCCTCTCGCCGCCGTACAAATGGGTCTGATCTACGTTAACCCAGAAGGCCCCAACGGCAATCCTGACCCAGTCGCCTCTGGGCGTGACATCCGCGAGACATTCGCGCGCATGGCCATGAACGATGAAGAAACCGTTGCCCTCACAGCAGGCGGCCACACCTTCGGCAAAGCACACGGCGCAGGTGACCCTACTCTTGTGGGCGCAGACCCAGAAAGCGCACCAATTGAACAAATGGGCTTCGGCTGGAAGAACAGCCACAAGTCAGGCAAAGGCATCGACACCACAACATCAGGCATCGAAGGCCCATGGACTGCCAACCCGATCCAGTGGGACAACGGCTATTTTGACCTGCTCTTCGGCTATGAGTGGGAGCTCACCAAGTCGCCCGCGGGCGCACATATCTGGCACCCGATTGGTCTCAAAGACGAAGACTTCGCCTTTGAAGTTGATGGCTCCGACAACAAAGTCATCCCAATGATGACAACAGCCGACATGGCGATGCGTATGGATCCGGCCTATGAGAAAATCTCGCGCCGTTTCCACGAAAACCCTGATCAATTTGCCGACGCTTGGGCGCGCGCATGGTTCAAGCTCACACACCGTGATATGGGACCAAAAGTGCGCTACCTCGGTTCCGAGGTTCCTGCCGAAGAC
>NZ_JAQWYD010000083.1:0-4637 GCF_029254145.1 Lentibacter sp. | reverse complement strand
GCCCCGCCATATCACCCATGTAGGACGAAAAGGCGACGAAGTTGATATTCACCGATAGAAGGATGAGCTCGATCGACATCAACAAAATGATGATGTTCTTCCTGTTCAGGAAAAGCCCGAAAATGCCGATGACAAACAGCACTGCTGCCACCGTCAGATAATGTTCAAGTCCGATCATGTCGTCCCTCGGTTCTTTATTGTTCTCAAAGCGAAAGGCTTAAAGCCCCTGCCCCGGTTTTACGTCTTTCAGTTCCATCGCGTCTTTTGGATCACGCCACATTTGCTCCAGAACGTTCTGGCGCTTCACGCCGTCACGATGGCGCAATGTCAATACAATCGCCCCGATCATTGCCACCAGCAGGATCAGACCTGCAAGCTGGAAGATGAGGAAATATTGGTCATAAAGCAGGAGCCCAAGTGCCGCTGTGTTTTGCGTCCCTTCAGGTGTCACAGCCACACGGGCCGCCTCGGCCCCCTCAGCCATCTGCCAATCGCCATACGCAAGACCAAGCGACATCAGAAGCACAATCCCGATTGCCAGAGCAATCGGCATATACTGCGCCATGCCAGCCTTTAGCTCGGCAAAGTCAACATCAAGCATCATCACAACGAAGAGGAACAGAACCGCAACCGCCCCGACATAAACAATCATCAGCAACATCGCGATAAATTCGGCCCCAAGCAAAACGAACAGACCCGCAGCGCTCATGAACGCAAGGATAAGCCAGAGCACAGAGTGCACAGGGTTGCGGCTCAACACAGTGAAAAGCCCGCCCGCGAGCACGCCTATCGCGAAGAGGTAGAAAGCAAAGGTCACTACGGTCATGTTTCGTCGTCCTCGTGTTTGTCCATCACGTCTTTGGCAATTTCCATCGCCCGCGTCATGGCAGGAAGTCCCGCAAACATTGCCATCATGGCAATGGTTTCGGCTATTTCTTCGTCGGTTGCTCCCGCCTCATTGAGGTGGCGCACCGTCAGTCTGATCTGGGCCTCACCCTGCGCACCTTGCATGGTCAGCCCTGCAAGCGTGAGAAGAAGACGTGTCTTGGCATCAAGCCCGTTTTCGTTCAGCCCTTTGCCGAATGTAGCCTCCATCATCTCTTTAGACATGGTTGGCCACATTGCCTCAAACCCTTTGGGCGAAAACGTCTCAAGCGCAGGCGCCATGGCTTTCGCCATTTCGTTCGCTTGGTCCATCATCATTTCGAAGGGTGTTTTGGTCATCGGTAGGGTGCATCCAGCTCTAGGTTACGGGCAATCTCAGCCTCCCAACGATCACCGTTATCAAGAAGCTTGGTCTTGTCGTAGAAAAGCTCTTCGCGGGTCTCGGTGGCAAACTCAAAGTTTGGCCCTTCAACAATCGCATCCACAGGGCATGCCTCTTGGCAGAAACCACAGTAAATACACTTGGTCATATCAATATCGTAGCGCGTGGTGCGGCGCGAACCATCATCGCGCGGCTCCGCATCAATTGTAATCGCTTGAGCCGGGCAAATCGCTTCACAGAGCTTGCAGGCAATGCAGCGTTCTTCGCCGTTTGGATAGCGGCGCAGCGCGTGTTCGCCGCGGAAACGAGGCGAAAGAGGCCCCTTCTCGTGCGGGTAGTTGAGTGTCGCTTTGGGTGCGAAGAAATACTTCAGGCCAAGCTTCATACCCGTCATAAAGTCAGACAGGAAAAAGTAACCAACCGCGCGTTTATAGTCGATATTCGCCATATTATCCTCCTACGCTCCAGCGCGCGAACGTGCCCCAGAACCAGTCAAATTTTGCCGCAAAGGCCACAAAAACAACCCAGAAGAGAGACATCGGCAGGAACACTTTCCAACCAATGCGCATCAGTTGGTCATAGCGGTAGCGCGGTGTAATCGCCTTCACCATCGCAAAGATGAAGAAAACCAGGAACATTTTCCCAAACATCCACATGATACCATCGGGCAAGCCTGGGATCGGTGACAGCCAACCGCCGAAGAAGAACAGCGAGACAAGCGCACACATCAGAACAATCGCCACATACTCACCGATCATAAAGAGCAGGAACGGTGTCGAGGAGTACTCAACCTGATACCCAGCAACCAGCTCTGATTCCGCTTCGGGAAGGTCAAAGGGTGGGCGGTTTGTCTCGGCCATCGCCGAAATCAAGAAGAGAAACAGCATCGGGAAGTGAGGGATCCAGAACCAGCTAAAGATACCGTACTCCCCTGCTTGCGCATTCACAATGTCGCTCAGGTTCAGTGAGCCCGCCGAGATGATGATACCAATAATGATAAGGCCAAGTGACACTTCGTAAGAAATCATCTGCGCCGCAGAGCGCAAAGAGCCGAGGAAGGGATACTTAGAGTTTGACGCCCAGCCGCCCATAATCACGCCATAAACTTCCAGCGAAGAGAAGGCGAAGATGTAGAGCACAGCGACGTTGATATTGGCCAGGACCCACCCGTCGTTGAACGGAATCACAGCCCAAGCCGCCATCGCCAGCACAAAGCTCACAAGGGGCGCGAGGAAAAAGACAAATTTATCAGCGCCTGCTGGCACAATAATCTCTTTCACCGCATATTTAATGAAATCCGCGAAGCTCTGGAGTAAACCAAATACGCCAACCACGTTCGGACCGCGGCGCATCTGCACAGCAGCCCAGACCTTGCGGTCAAAATACAGCAAAAACGCCAGCGCGACGAGAAGCGGCACGATAATCAGCAGGCATTGCCCCACAATAAGCAGGAAAATCCCCAGATTCGTGTTCGTAAAGAATTCAGCCATCAGCCCCTCACACCATCGGTATCTTGTCTTCAATGCAGTTATGAACAATGACTTCCGCGTCAATCGTTTTCAAACCACGTGGCAGCGCCGCCGAGATGGTGTAAACCGCATCTCCGCGCCACTGGCCACCCTTAATCTCAACATTTGTGCGCAGATGGCGCGCAAATCCGTATCCTCGGATCAGCGAGTACTGCGCAGCCGCACATTCTGTGTAGCGGCGCACATCGTCAGGCATAGCCTCACCATCCATCGTCACCACAAATTGCACCAAATCCCCATCCAGAAGACGGGTCTCAATGCCCTTGTATCCCAATACACGCATCGCATCCGCGGGCGCAGCACGGCCAAAAAGGCCGCACCCAGAGTTATGCGTGAAAACTTCGTCACTCGGCCGCCACTTTCTGCACGCCGCGCGCCTTAACACCTGCACTCAATTCAGCCATAAGCTCGGAGGCGCGCGCAATCGGGTTGGTCAAATAGAAATCTGAGATCGCATTCTTGAAGCTCGCATTGCCGAGCTTACCCGCTGGCTCCGCTGTCCAGTTATTCTCAAGAACCTCATCAATCTGTGCAAGGTGCGGAACTTCTGAAACAAGCGCCTGACGCAACTGTACAAGACTATCCCACGGTTGTGTCGCACCCGCTTCAGCCGAAAGCGCGCGCAAGATCGCCCAGTTTTCCTTAGCCTCACCGGGCGCAAAGCCTGCGCGCAAAGCAAGCTGCGGCCGGCCTTCCGTATTCACAAACAAGCCCTGCTCTTCCGTGTAGGCCGCCCCAGGCAAAATGACGTCAGCCAGATGTGCGCCGCGGTCGCCATGGCTACCCTGGTATATCACAAAGGCCCCTGCCTGAATATCAACCTCATCACAACCAAGGTTGTAGATCACATCCGCGCCCTCGGTGGCCGCCGCAAGGCCGCCTTCCGTGACGGCGTTGATATCCATTGCACCCACACGGCTCGCCGCCGTGTGCAGCACGAGAAGTTTTGATCCTTTTGCCTCGGCAAGCTGCATCGCAGCGGCCAAAACCGCCGCGCCATCTGCTTCACGGATGGCGCCTTGGCCAACAATCACAAGACTCTCGACCTCAAGGACCTCTTTGAACTTGCCGCCGAGCGCCTTTTCAAGTGCTGCGCGATCATCGCCCATATGTGCGTACTCATAAGTAAGATCAACGGCTTGGCCTATAAGCCCCACATCGGCACCACGCGCCCAAGCACGGCGAATACGCGCGTTGAGCACAGGCGCTTCCTCGCGAGGGTTGGTTCCAATCAGTTGAATCATCTGCGCGGTATCGATGTCTTCAATGCTGGCCGTGCCAACATATCCCGACCGGTTGCCAGCAGGCAGCTTTGCACCGTCCGTGCGGCATTCGACGTTTCCACCCTGCCCTTCAACAAGCTGCTTCAGCGCAAAGGCGGCTTCCACAGACGCAAGATCTCCAACAAGGCCCGCTACTTTACTGGCGCCTTTGATTTTTTCGCCCGCAAGGCCCAAGGCCTCGCCCCAGCTCGCGGGACGCAGCTTGCCGTTTTCGCGAATATAGGGCGTATCCAAACGCTGGCGGCGCAGACCGTCCCATACAAAACGGGTTTTGTCAGAAATCCATTCTTCATTCACACCATCATGGTTGCGCGGAACAATCCGCATCACTTCGCGGCCCTTCGTCTCCACACGAATAGAGGAACCAAGCGCATCCATCACATCAATGGTCTCGGTCTTGGTAAGCTCCCAAGGCCGCGCCGTAAAGGCATACGGCTTGCTTACAAGCGCGCCCACAGGGCACAGGTCAATGATATTACCCTGCAAGTTGCTGTCGAGCGTCTCACCCAAATAGGCAGTGATTTCGCTGTCTTCGCCGCGGCCCGTCTGGCCCATCTG
>NZ_JAQWYD010000080.1:0-5295 GCF_029254145.1 Lentibacter sp. | reverse complement strand
GGATTCGAACCCTCGAGACCCTTCCGGGCCTACTCCCTTAGCAGGGGAGCGCCTTCGACCACTCGGCCACGTCTCCGCCGACGGGTATACAAGCGCAAGAGACGGATTTACAAGGTGTTTTCTGAGGTTTTTCAAATTTCTTCCAACTCCAATAAATGGCTGAAAACACCTATAAAATAAAGGCTGAACACACACTCATACTCCCAGCACCTTGCAACGCAAAACTTAGGTGCGGCCCTAGAGGCTCAAGCTTTTCCACCCGTTGCGGGAATCCCGTTGGAAACTTGCCAAGCCATTTTTCGCAGCCGAGGGCCTGCGCGTCTGAAAAACGCCGTGTAGCTTTCGCAAAAATAGTTGTGCCCCGCCTCGCCCGTCTTTGATGTGCCAAAACGGTATTTGGGGCAGCCACCATTGCACGCAAAGCGAAACTCGCACGCGCGGCACTGAGCTGTCAGAGAGGCCTCTTTGTCTTGGCCAAAGGCGGCCTGCCGATCACTCCACAGCATTTCGCGCAGGGGCGTCTCACCAATCTCTCCAAGCTTGTAGTCTGGGTAAACGTAGTGATCACACGCATACAGGCTACCATCATGCTCAAGGGCAAGACTGTTGCCGCAGGTCTTGGCAAAAACACACAGTGTTGAGGGTTGCCCCATCCAGAGACCAAGCTGCACATCAAAGAACTGCACAGAAACGCGCCCCACATCGGCTTTGAACCATAGATCAAAGACATCGCACAGAAATTTACCATACGCGCGCGCAGCCACGCTCCACTCCGTCACTCTATTTTGCGGGGCCATGTCCTGCTGTGGCGCACGTGCAAGGCTTGCCCCAGCACTGCGCTCGGCAATCGGAATAAACTGGATATGGTCAAATCCTTTCCCCGTTAAAAAGCGATAGACATCTCGGCCTTTGCCGCCATTTGCACGGTGGACAGTTGTCAGTGCATTGTGACGCACCCCATGGCGCTGAAGCACTTCCAGCCCGCGCATGACAGCGTCAAAGGTCGGGCGCCCGGCACGGTCAACGCGGTACCTGTCATGCACAGCTTTTGGCCCGTCCACACTCAGCCCAACAAGAAAGTCGTTTTCAGCCAAAAACACACCCCATGCCTCATCGAGCAAGATCCCGTTGGTTTGAAGCGCGTTGGAAAGTGGCACACCCGCTGGCAGGTGTTTTTTCTGAAAGGTCACAATCTTGCGAAAATACTCAACACCCAGCATCGTTGGCTCACCGCCCCGCCAAGCAAAGTGAACCTCACCCATCCCGCTTTCCAGCCCCGACGCGATCGTCTGGGAAATATAGCGTTCCAAAACGTTATCAGACATCCGGAATTTCTTTTCATCCGGATAAAGCTTTTCTTTTTCAAGGTAATAGCAATACTTTCAATCGATATTGCAGCGTGGCCCAATCGGCTTGGTCATAATATTAAACGGCAACGGCTGCATAAAACTGTCCTGCTTTGACCCTGTTATATGTGGCCGAAATCAATTCTGACTTAAAGCTTCTTTGATAGACCCGCGCCAGAAAGCCAGATATCACTGCCCAAAAGAAGGGCTAAATCCCTCGCAGTTGGTATCGAGTTGAGGAAAGCAGAGCATGTCGACACAAGACGCGCGCAAGAACGTCATTCTCATCACATTTGATGATGCAGTCGCCTTTTGGAAATACAAAGCCGCCTTTGGCGAAGCCCTTCAAACGCCCAATCTGGACCGCATTTGCGCAGAGTCCACAGCCTTTCAAGCGGCCTATTGTCAGGCTCCTGTTTGCAGCCCATCGCGCGCCAGCTTCATGTCAGGACAATCGCCGCATCAGTCAGGCGTTACGGGCCCCTACAAAAACTATTTTGAGAAAATCCCGGCTGAGGCGATGTGGCCTTACAAACTCAAACAAGCCGGTTACTTTTGCTCATCTGGCGGCAAAGTCATGCAAGGCTATGACGCCCTGCCCGACGAGATCCACCAAACTCTCTTTTCCGACAACCCCAAGAAATTCCGCGGCGATTGGCAGATCCCCGAGGCTATCAGCATCGAGTTCGGCGGGCTGCGCGGCGGTAAAGCTGCCAAAGACGAGAAAGACGACCCGCGATTTTACGACCATCAAGCAGCCAATTCAGCGCGTTCTTTCTTCAAAAATTACAAAGAGGATGCCCCGTTTTACCGCGAGATCGGCTTCTACGGGCCGCATGGCCCTTGGATCACACCGCGCCGCTTCAAAGAGATGTATGAGGAGAAAAACTTCAGAAAGCCAAAGGCTTGGCAAGGGGGCTTTGACGAAAGTGCCTTTATGGAGCTGCACAATTCGCAAAATTTAAACGCCGACAAGTTCAAGCAATGGCGCAAAAGCGTGCGCAATTACTTCTCCGCACTCAGCCACACAGATTATCACTTGGGCCGCATCTGGGACGCGCTAAAGGCCTCACGCTTTGCCGACAACACCTTGGTCATCATCGCATCAGATCATGGGCTACACCTCGGCGAGCGCAACCGCTTTCGCAAGCACACCCTCTGGGAGCAGGTCGCCAACGTGCCTCTGATCATTCACGATCCGGAGCAGCCCGTAGCCCAAGTGGTCAGTGACCCTGTAGCGCTGCTCGATATCGGCCCCACTGTGATGGATTATGCGAACCTGCCCCCACTCGACGGAAGCGTCGGCCGCTCCTTGCGCCCACAAATGGACTGGGCACGCGCACCTGACCGCGCAGTGCCAACCTTCCTGCATCAGAGCGCCGCCGTGCGCAAAGGCAAATACCGCTTCATCCGCCACAGTGACGGATCCACACAGCTTTTTGATCTATCAAAAGACTGGTGGCAAACCCGTGACCTGGGCCCAGATCACCCTGCCTATGCACAAATGCAGGCCGCCCATGCCGCCTGTTGTCTGGAATATGGCTTTGATGTCACTGCGCCCCTGCCTGAGACGGGCGAGCCGCAGAACACGGATGACGATTAGGCCTTGCGCAACGCCGCAATCATTTTGATGGGGTCTGTCGCGATCAAAGCCAGAAGCTTCAAAGCTGGCCCGCCTGGCGTACGCGCACCGCGCTCCCACGCACTATAACCATAGTCGCCCATCCCCAAAAGAGCGGCCATCTCTTCAGCCGTCAAACCTGCGGCGCGTCGGACCGCTTCGGGCGTCGTCAAGTCCTGCGCCAATGCGGGTGTGCCAGTGAGGGGTTTTGAATCCTGATGTGTCATTTGTCTGTCTTGCTCAAATTGGCCGTGTTCCGATGCGGCGTTTGTTTGGCCCGTCTCAAGGGGCCTGAAAGCGCATGGGCGGAACATCATTTGAAGATAAAAGACAAAACACCAAGCACATAAGAGTCTGTGGAAAAGCCACGACTCCACTACAATTCAAAAACTTACAGTGCTTGTTTCATGTGGAGAGCCTAGCAGGCTCATGCCCGGAATTCAACCAATGCCCAAAAGCCCCGTTGCGCAAATGCACCAGAGCAAGCTCCGCGCGCGCCCTTGACCACAGTCAAAGCCGTGCGCGGAACTTGATTTTATTTGTTGAACAGGAAGTGCAAGACATCGCCGTCTTTGACGACATAAGCCTTGCCCTCGGCGCGCATCTTGCCAGCTTCTTTCGCGCCTTGTTCGCCGCCATTGGCAACAAAATCGGCATAGGCAATCGTCTCAGCCCGGATGAAGCCTTTTTCAAAATCGCCATGGATCACGCCCGCCGCCTGCGGCGCACCTGTTCCCTCACGGATCGTCCAAGCGCGCGCTTCCTTTGGGCCGACTGTGAAGTAAGTCTCAAGGTGCAAAAGATTGTAGCCCGCACGGATCAAACGGTCGAGACCTGCCTCAGCAAGGCCCATTTCCTCCAGAAACATCTCAGCTTCATCGTCTTCCAGCTTGCTGATCTCTTCCTCGATCTGCGCCGAAATGACGACCGCACCTGCGCCCTGCTCTGCGGCCATAGCCGCAACCGCATCAGAATGTGCATTCCCCGTGGCCGCGCTGCCCTCGTCAACATTGCACACATACAGAATTTTCTTGGAGGTCAGAAGTTGGAGGTTTTTCCAAGCTTTCGCGTCTTCCGCATCCACCTCGACAAGCCGCGCTGGCTTGCCCTCTTCCAGCATCGCCTGCGCTGCAGCGAGCAAACGGTCTTGCTGGGCGGCCTCTTTGTCATTGCCCTTGAGCTTGCGCACAAGCCCCTGACGGCGCTTCTCAACGCTCTCCAGGTCCGCGAGCATGAGCTCTGTCTCGATGACTTCCGCATCCTCCACAGGATTCACGCGCCCTTCGACGTGGGTCACATCTCCGTCTTCAAAGCAGCGCAGTACATGGGCAATCGCGTCAGTTTCCCGAATATTGGCCAAAAACTGGTTGCCAAGCCCCTCGCCCTTACTTGCGCCCTTCACAAGCCCGGCGATGTCCACAAAGGTCATCCTTGCTGGAATGATCGACTTTGACCCTGCAATCTCTGCAAGCGTATCAAGGCGTGCATCCGGCACATTGACCTCACCAACATTCGGCTCAATCGTGCAAAACGGAAAGTTCGCCGCCTGCGCCGCCGCCGTTTTTGTCAACGCATTAAACAAAGTTGACTTGCCCACATTCGGCAAACCCACAATACCCATCTTAAAGCCCATGGCTTTTCTCCCGCATCTGCTGTTAAGCGCCTCATAAGCCCTCGCCAGCCTCGCTGCAACACTCTCGACAAATTCAAATCTGCCCCTTTCCAGGCAAAACAGCCCCACCCTCTTTTTCTTTCCTCCAATATCCCGGGGGTTTGGGGGCAGAGCCCCCAACGGGTCCAATGGCGCAAAGCGCCATTGGACCCGTCTTGCTATTGATTTCCCCACTGCTTTTGGGGCACATCTGCCTCAACATAAAAAGGAATGCCCCATGAGCCGCATCGACGCCACATTCGCCGCCCTTCAAGCCGAAGATAAAAAAGCCTTCGTGGCCTACATCATGGCGGGTGATCCAGATGTTGCCACCTCCCTTGAGGTGATGAAAGGCTTGCCCGCGGCAGGCGTAGATATCATCGAACTGGGCCTACCCTTCACCGACCCTATGGCAGATGGCCCAACCATCCAGCTGGCCGGGCAGCGCGCGCTTGAGGCGGGCATGACGCTCAACAAAACACTCGCGATGGCGACAGAGTTCCGAAAGACCAATGAGACAACACCGATCGTATTGATGGGCTACTACAATCCCATCTATTCACATGGTGTCGAGGCCTTCCTAAAAGATGCCAAAGCCGCAGGGATCGACGGGCTGATCGTGGTGGACCTTCCGCCTGAGGAGGATGTCGAGCTTTGCATTCCCGCGCAAGCCGCAG
>NZ_JAQWYD010000052.1:0-4318 GCF_029254145.1 Lentibacter sp. | reverse complement strand
ATGTCGCACCACCGACGCGGCGCGAGCGCACTTCGACGGATGGTTTGATGTTTTCGAGCGCTTCGTGGAAGACTTCCACAGGGGCGCGCTTGATTTTGCTCTCAACGCGGTCAAACGCGTTGTAGACGATACGCTCGGCAACAGCTTTTTTGCCGTCGATCATCAGGTTGTTCATGAATTTTGTCAGAACCCGGTCACCAAATTTGGCGTCAGGAAGGACTTCGCGTTTTTCAGCGGCGTGACGACGTGACATGTGATCTCTTCCTTACTTAGGACGCTTAGCGCCATATTTCGAACGGCGCTGCTTACGGTCTTTAACGCCTTGCGTATCAAGTACACCGCGCAGGATGTGGTAGCGAACACCGGGAAGGTCTTTTACACGACCGCCACGGATCAGGACAACAGAGTGCTCCTGAAGGTTGTGGCTTTCACCTGGGATATAGCTGATGACTTCAAAGCCATTTGTGAGACGTACTTTAGCAACTTTACGCATCGCCGAGTTCGGCTTCTTGGGCGTGGTTGTATAGACGCGTGTACAAACGCCGCGCTTCTGAGGGTTACCCTCGAGGTGAAGCGATTTGGAGCGTTTGACTTTCGGCTTCCGGGGCTTCCGGATGAGCTGTTGGATCGTTGGCATAGGGCTCTTTTCCCGTTTCTCAACACATGTATGCAAGGGTGTCCCCTCGCGGTTTCAATTCGCGTGCATCATGCGTCCACAACACACAAAAGCCGCATCGTTCCCATTCCGAGGTAAACGGCGCGGCGGGTTTACAGAGGATCTTCGCAGCAATAGCTCGGATCTTGACCACTCAAGTTATGTAAACGGCGTTAGGGCGTGCCCATAGCCGGATGAGCAGCTTTTAGGGGGAGTCGCAGAGCTTGTCAACACAGCGGGGCCAATCCCTTTGCCGCATGGGACGTCAGGCGCAAACCTCAAGCCAAGCCGCCTCAAAAGCCTCAAGATCAACCCCGAAGTCCGTGGCCATCACAGCTGGCAAAGTCTCGAGCTTGTATCGGAAGCTGTCGACTTTGCGTTCTTTTATCGCGCTGTCATTCCCCCCATGGGCGCCCCGTACGAACATCGGCTTCTTGTTCAGACTCAAAACAGGCATACTCCGCCATGTGCGCATATGCGGATAGTTCAGAAGGCTGCGCGGATGATCAGGCGGCAGGTAGAGCGCAAGTGCAGGCGTCCAAAGCCGTGCCTCGACAGGGAGATAATTCACCGCTCCATCATCCTCACAGCGAAACAGGAACCCCCTACAAAAATCAACGGCAACCCTCTTGTTGGCTTTGTAGATCGGACGCAGCTGCCGATAGAGTCCGCGCAATTGCGCAACAAAGTCGCTTGCGACAGCATCATCGTCATCCAAACGAAACTCGACAACAACATCTGCGCTCTCGTCTCGATGCGCCCGCATCAGCGCTGTGCAGGCAGCCATATGGTTCTGACCTTCTGGCAAAAATACAGGTTTCACTTGTGGCACATCTTGCACAAGCTCAAGCACACGCGAGCGCCATGGCTCGGGCAGCGTCTCTCCCATCATCAAGACAAGCGTAAAGTCAGCGTCGCTCTGCGCCCGTAGGCTTGGCAAGACAAGGTGCTCCAAAAAGAAGAGCCGCACAGCCATACGCCCCGCCGCATAAAGCTCGCTCCGCAAAGCGTCCAGGCTCTCGCCCGTATTGTTGAACGCGCCCGTCTGGCTCGGATACGACCAGCGGCACAGCCCCAAAACCTGAAGCTTCGCCTGCCTCATACCCCTGCTTCCGCCGCTGGCCGTGCTGCTGCGGCTTTGGCCACGCGACGGTTGATTTGGCGTTCGCGCAAAAGCATAAATACACCTGATCCAATCACAATCGACGCACCCAAAAGCGTCACAGGCTTTGGCCAATCCCCAAACACCAACCACCCCAAAAGCAACGCCCAAACCAGCGAGGTATAGCGGAACGTAGCCACAAAACTGATCTCGCCAATCCGCATCAACATGATTGAGCAAATATACCCACCAATCACCATCACAGAAGCCCCCGCAATCATCATTGCAGCATATCCATCTACTGGAACCCACCCTTGCGACGGCGCCGCCATAGCAAAAAAGAACGTGACACCGAGGGAGGAATAAAATGTCACGACCATCGAAGGTGTCTCAGCGCTCAAGCGCCGCGTGGCAAGATCGCGGATTGTGACGACAACCACCGCCGCCAAAGTATAAAGCGAATAGATCGTGAAATCCTCGGCCCCTGGACGAATGATCAGCATAACCCCGAAAAACCCGACAAAAATGGCAGACAATCGTCGCCAGCCGACAGGCTCCCGAAAGAACACTGCCGCCGCCAGTGTGATCGCCAGAGGCAAGGCCTGCATGATCGCGCTGACATTGGCGATTGGCATGTTGAACAATGCAGTCAGGAAAAAATAGGCCGAGGCCGCCTCCGCAACAACACGCGTCAACACAAGCCAACGGTCCTCACGCGGAACCGCAAAACGCAAGCGCCCCATTGCGAGCATCACAAGCGCAATCAGGCAGGTTGTCAAAATGCCCCGCAACATCAAAATCTGAAACAACGGCAGCTGTGCAGAAATCATCTTCATAAATGCGTCATTGAACGTAAACGCCGCCATCGACGCCATCATCAAGACAGCCCCGCGTAAATTGTCTTGTGCCGAAATCATTCAAGCGCTCCAAGCATGTCTATATCCAGTCCAAAATATCGCGAGATCTGATCAGCGACGGCATCCTCGCCCAGCTTCCCCAAAATACCGAGCTTTGCAGGGCTCGAGTGATTATCGCCGTGAATCGTGCGCAAGAAGCAAGGCTCCGAGATGTCGGAATAGACATTGTAGTGCTGCGCCAAAGCACGGTGATTATAGCGGTACGGGTTGCGCGTATAGCTCGCAGGCGCAAGCAGTGCTGTTCCGCAAGACAAAGGCGCGCGCTCCACCGTATCAAACAAACGGCCCCTGCCCTTCGGCGCGGTCATATCGACATAAAACCCTCGGTTAAACGCGATCACTTGCGGCACATCGGGCCTCAGAGGCAAAAGCCCCCGTGCCAGTGTTTTAAGACGCGCCACATAATCAAGCGCAAGCGCATCATCGTCGTCCAAACGAAAGGTGAGGCGATACTGTGCATCGTTTTCATACACAGAGGCATAAGCCTTCTTTATTAGCTGATAATGCAGTTCAGGGGCCGCAGCATAAACGCTGATATTCTCATGTGGCGCCACCAACGCATCAAGCTTTGCGCGAATAGCATCCGGCAGCGCTTCAGCCGTAAGCACAACGAGCCGAAACCCTTGATCACTCTGACGCACAAGAGATGGCAAACAAAGCCGTTCAAAAAGTCTCAGCCTCAATGCCATACGCGCAGGCGCAAACAACTTGTCGGCCAGGGCCTCATGGTCGTCATGCGCATGAAGTGAAAAATCCGTGGTCAAAACGAAAAACCGCACCACTCCGATCACCTGTGGATCTAAACTCTTCTGTGCCATGAACGCTCTCCTAAGAATAGGAAACACCTGATCTGCCAAAATGGAAAGCCTCAAAGACACCAGTCTGCAACACCGCCCCCAAAAAGCAAAAAACCCCGCTCGTGAAAGCGGGGTTTTTCAATCTCTCTCTGAAAGCGCTTATTCTTCGCGGCTCTCAGGGATCTCGCTTGCGATGTCCTCAGCGGGCGGTGCTGCTGCGAACACATCGTCCTGAACAGGGGCCGCCAAAGCTGCTGCCGCTTCCGCTTCTTCGCGGCGCGCTTCAAGCACAACATTGTCACGGTCCTGAGCCACACGGCGCATTTGCTTCGTCGCACCACCTGTCCCCGCAGGGATCAAACGGCCTACGATGACGTTTTCTTTGAGGCCAACCAGCTTGTCTTTCTTACCTTGCACAGAGGCTTCGGTCAGAACGCGTGTTGTCTCTTGGAACGATGCCGCCGAGATGAAGGAACGTGTCTGCAAGCTCGCCTTGGTGATCCCGAGAAGGATCGGCTCGCCTTGTGCAGGGCGTCCGCCACGGGCTTCCGCCTTGGCATTGGCCTCGTCAAACTCGACTTTGTCGACATTCTCGCCCTTAAGGAGCGTGGTGTCGCCACTGTCGAGAATCTCCCACTTCTGGAGCATCTGACGCACGATAACTTCGATGTGCTTATCGTTGATCTTCACGCCTTGCAGGCGGTAAACATCTTGCACCTCGTCGATCATGTAATCCGCCAGCGCTTCGACACCCATGATGGAGAGGATGTCATGCGGTGCCGGGTTACCGTCCATGATGTAATCGCCCTTCTGGACAAAGTCGCCTTCCATAACTGGAATGTGCTTG
>NZ_JAQWYD010000042.1:0-30365 GCF_029254145.1 Lentibacter sp. | reverse complement strand
CCCCCTGATTTGGCGGCCCGCATCGCTGCAAAGCGCATCGCATTCAGGCATTCGCGGCTGTCATCCAGCACCACAAGAAACTTACGCATCATCAGCCTCCCTCATCAGCCCACATCACGGCACAGAATGGCGCAACAGCGGCCTCTGTGCAATGGCTCATCCTGCGTTAGAGGCGGCCCAATCCCAGTAAAGTTCCCGCGCGCGACGCGTGACAGGGCCGACTTGGTAGCTGGTGTCATCAAAGGCCGTAACAGGCGTAATCTTTGACATATTGCCCGAAAGAAAGACCTCGTCGGCCTCGTGGAAATCCTCAAAGCTAAGCACGGTTTCATGTACGTTCATACCATCCGCCGAAAGATTTGACATATGGCGTGCACGGGTGATGCCTGCGAGGAAGGTGCCGTTGGCGATAGGAGTGAAGACCTCACCATCTTTAACCATAAATACATTTGCTGTCGCTGTTTCGGCAACATTGCCCATGACGTCGGCGACGAGAGCATTGCCAAATCCTTTGCTGCGCGCCTCTGAGAGCATGCGGGCATTGTTGGGATAAAGACAGCCAGCTTTTGCATTAACCACAGCGCTTTCCAGCACCGGGCGGCGAAACCGCGTACGCGTCAACGTTGTGCTCGCGGTGTCCGCAGCAAAAGGAATTTCCTCTAGGCAGATGGCAAAGCCGGTTTCATCACGGCTTGGCACAATCGCTGACACATCGCCGCCAATGCCCCAATACATCGGACGGATATAAACTGCTGCGCCAACAGAATATGACTTGAGACCTTCTTTCACGATCTCGACCATATCTTCGGGGGAGACAGTGGGCCTGAGCATGAGTGCTTCTGCTGAGCGGTTCACACGTGCGCAGTGAAGGTCGAGATCAGGCATCAATCCGTTGACAAACCGTGCGCCATCAAAGACCCCAGAACCAAGCCAAGCCCCATGATCAGCTGCGTTGATCACTGGTGTGTTGCCGTCGTGCCAAGCGCCGTTGAAGTAGGTTTTGATATTTGTGCCTGTGGCCATGCCGCGTCCTCCGGTTTGGCAAAAGGTTAGTTTGGCCTCACGGGAGGGTAAAGCGCGAAATCACCCTGCCGCAGCCAGAAGGGATGCAAGGTCAAGCGGGTCATTGACCATGCTGAGCGCGCCATCTGCATCGCGTGGCCAGTCGGCTTCGGGCTTGTCCCAGTAAAGCTCGACGCCGTTTTCATCTGGGTCTCTGAGATATAGCGCTTCGCTGACCCCGTGATCGGATGCACCATCGAGCTTGATACCTGCGTTGAGAACCCGTTTTAGTTCATCACCGAGCGTTGCACGGCTCGGATACAAAAACGCGGTGTGATAGAGCCCTGTGTGCCCTTTGGGTGGGGGTGTGCCGCCAGCGCTTTCCCAGGTGTTGAGGCCAATATGGTGGTGATAGTTTCCCGCCGCGAGAAAAGCAGCACCTGCTCCGTAGCGCTGGGTTACGGAAAAGCCGAGAACACCTGAGTAAAACGCGATAGCGCGGTCGAGGTCGGCTACTTTGAGGTGTACATGCCCGATGCAGGCTTGAGGGTCTAAAGGCTGTGTCATTGACTGGCTCCTATTGTTTGAAGACACAATAGGACCATGCCAGAAAGGGTGAAAGAGCCCGCCACGCACAGAAGCTGTGCGCGGGTGCGTCGGTCAACGGACCATGCCAACGATTTCGTATGTCTTATCAAGGATAGGCGCGGCGATGGCACGAGCCGCATCAGCGCCCGTGTGAAGGAGCGCATCGATCTCTGCCTCGTTCTCCATGAGGCGTGCCATTTCGCTTGAAATAGGAGCAAGTTTAGCGACCGCGAGCTCAGCGAGCAGCGGCTTGAATTCTGAAAAGGCTTTGCCTCCGACGTCGCGCAAAACGGCTTCAACGCTTATATCTGCAAGCCCAGCGTAGATGTTTACGAGATTGCGCGCTTCGGCGCGGCCTTCGAGACCTTCGGCTTCTGAGGGCAGCGCGTCCGGGTCGGTCTTGGCTTTGCGAATTTTCTTTGCAAGAGTGTCTGCGTCATCCGTCATGTTGATGCGCGACGCATCGGACGGATCAGATTTGGACATTTTTTTGGTTCCGTCCCGCAAGCTCATGACGCGCGTACCCGCGCCCTCAATCACCGGCTCTGTAACGGGGAAGAAGTCCACACCGTAATCATTATTGAACTTGATGGCGATATCTCGCGTCAGCTCAAGGTGCTGCTTTTGGTCCTCGCCCACCGGAACATGGGTGGCGTGATATGTAAGAATATCAGCCGCCATGAGCGATGGATAGGCGAAGAGGCCGAGCGAGGCATTTTGTGAATTCTTGCCAGCTTTATCTTTCCACTGGGTCATCCGCTGCATCCAACCCATGCGAGCAACACAGTTGAATATCCATCCCAGCTGCGCATGTTCTGCGACTTGGGACTGATTGAAGAGGATTGATTTTGCAGGATCAATGCCTGAGGCGATGAAGCCTGCGGCCAGCTCGCGGGTTTGGCGGCGCAATGCGGCCGGATCTTGCCAGACGGTGATGGCGTGAAGATCAACCATGCAGTAAATCGTCTCGTAATCTTCGTCCTGCATCTGCACAAAGCGCTTGATGGCGCCAAGGTAGTTTCCAAGAGTCAGACCGCCGGAGGGCTGGATGCCTGAAAAGACGCGTTTCTTGAACGCCGTGTTCGGCTGGAGCGCATCGCTCATGATATTTCTCCGTCTGGAACTCTTGTTGTCGCTGGCTTACTCAGGAGGCCAAGCAACGTCAAGCAGAGGCCGGTTATGAGCGTAGAAAGTCCAGTGAATGACATCTCTCCTGCTGTCGTGGTTCTCTTTGCCGCGATGGTGGGGATCGAAGGCGTCTTTGCCGCCGCAGAAGCAGGAATGATTGGTGGGCGCATGGGAATTGGGCGGCGCGTCTCTGCAATAGAAGACTACGGCGTTTTTGGCAGTCTTGTGCAGCTTATGTGGGAGCGCGGCGAGTGGCCGCTTGAACATCTGATTCGATTTGTGAGCTATCCATTTTTGCATGCGAACTTTACTCATATGATCTTTGCTGCGGCGATCATGCTCGCGCTTGGAAAATAATTTGGGGATAGGTTTCGCTGGTGGGCGGTCTTGGCTGTGTTCTTTGCCGCCTCGATTTGTGGTGCGCTTGTTTGGGGTTTCACCAAGGCTGACGCGGGGCTGCTTATTGGAGGCTATCCTGGCGCATACGGATTAATTGGAGCCTTCAGTTATATTCTTTGGGTACAGTTGCGCTCCGTGGGGCAACCTCAGATCAGAGCGTTCCAGCTCATCGGATTTTTGATGATGATCCGGTTGGTTCTGGGGCTGCTCTTTGGTTCGGATGGTGTGTGGATTGCAGAGCTTTCAGGCTTTGTAGTTGGCTTCGCCCTATCGTTTATGGTCAGTCCGGGCGGATTTGTACGGCTCAGAGCATTTATCCGCGGCGCAGGGCAGACTTGAATTCGGCTAGACGGAAGGCTCCGAAAAGCTGTCCGAGACCAAAGTAAGCGAGGACGCTGATCACAACCAGCAGTGTGAGCGCAAGGTAGCGCCAACCGCCTGCAATAAAAAGTGGTGAGAGGGCTAGATTGGTGATCCAAAGCACCACGCCCATCGCCGCTGATGTGAAAATGATCCGCCAGATGCGTTGCTTAAAGCGGCTGTCGAGGCGAGCGACTTCGCCAAATTTACGAGCGCCAAGACCCAACTGTATAACCATGATCCAAGCCGCCAGCGTGGCGGCGACGGCTGGAGCAAGCCAGCCAATATAGGGCTTTAGGCCAAAAGCGAGTGCGGCGTTGACCACCATTGCGAGCAGCGCATAGTGAAATGGACTCTTGGTGTCTTCACGTGCAAAGAACAGCGGTTGCAACGTTTTTTGCAATACGAAGGCAGGCAGTCCGAGGCCGTAGATGCTCACAGCAAGGGCAGTGGCGGCGGCATCATCACCTGTGAAATTGCCGCGCTCGAACAGAACTGAAACGAGCGGCAATGGGATTACCATCAAGGCAACGGCGGCAGGCAGCGTGAGCGCGAGAGAGAGTTCAGAGGCGCGCGAATATGCGTTTTGGGCGCCTGTGCCATCGCCAGCCTTCAGGCGGCGCGAGAGGTCGGGCAATAGAACGATGCCAACAGCGATACCGACGACACCAAGAGGGAGCTGATAGAGGCGGTCGGCAGCATAGAGCCAACTGATAGCTTTTTCATACTCTGAGGCGACAAGCTGCCCCACGACTAGGTTAATTTGTACAACGCCCATCGCCAAGCTGGCAGGCACAGCGACGCGTAAGAGCTTGCCCATTTCAGGGCTGGGGCGCGGAAAATTTGGCACGATACGCAGGCCCGCACGTCGGGTTGCGATATAGACAAGTGCGAGCTGCGCCAGACCAGCGAAGGGGATTGTCCATACAAGGGCAAGGGCAACATTGCCACCTGCGTAGGCTGCGAAGAGCATGACGCCTGTTAACATAACGTTGAGCAAAACAGGTGCGGCAGCTGCCGCGGCAAAGCGGCCCGTCGCGTTGAGCACACCAGAGAAAAGAGCGGCAAGCGAAATAAAGAAAATATAGGGAAAGACGATGCGTCCAAAGCCTGTGGCCATGTCAAAGCGCTCATCACCAGCAAACCCTTCGGCCGTGGCCCAGACCAATGCTGGCATGAAGACAAGCGCGAGGCCAGTGAGTGCAAGCACAGCCATGCTGAGCCAGCTCAGCGCAGCAGAGGCAAAGGCTTCTGGCGCATCATTGGCTTCAAGCCTTTTGGAAAACATTGGCACAAAAGCGGCATTAAACGCGCCCTCGGCAAAGAAACGGCGAAACATGTTAGGTAGGCGGAAGGCCACCACAAAAGCATCCATCACCGCACCTGGCCCAAGATATGAGGAAATCAGGATATCGCGTGCGAACCCCATGATCCGGCTCATGAGTGTCCAGAATCCAACTGTAAAAATACCAGAGACGAGGCGGATTTGTTTCATTTAATGGTCTTTTGCTATTTCAGAGTGGTGTAAACGATCGCGACGGCCCTAGGAAGGAAAGGTTTTGCGCTCTGCTACGTGTGTCGTCCGGCTGCGGGCTTGGCGTGAAGACCTATAGGATCTTTGTGGCACGGAAAAAAGATATGACTGCCACTCAAGAGCGCGCTCGTTCCGCTCCTTCGGAAATGGCCGTGCGGAGCTTGTTTTCGAGCGTTTTTTGTTTGCTTTCTGTGTAAAATTTCAAGCCAAACATGTCTTTAACGTAGAAGGTATCTACGACCTGTTCGCCGTATGTCGCGATAACAGCAGAGGCGATGTAAACGTTTGAGTTGGCTAGCGTACGGGTGAGATCATAGAGCAGGCCTGGGCGATCGCGGGTGTCGACCTCGATAATAGTATAAATTTCGGAGCCTTCATTGTCGAACGTGATCGACGTTGGCACACGGAAGGCACGTTCTCTCTTCTTGAGTTTGTCGCGGGTTTGAATGGCTTCGCCGGCGATGACTTCACCCGCGAGGGTGCGCTCGATCATTTTACGCAAGCGGGGCAGGCGGGAGGCTTCAAAAGGGCTGCCCTCGGCATCCTGCACCCAGAAGGCCGCAGTGGCATAGCCATCTTTTGAGGTAAAGGTTCGTGCATCTACGATATTTGCGCCGACAAGAGCCAGTGCACCACACATGCGGCTGAAAATTCCGGGGTGATCGGCGACAACGAAGCAAACGCGCGTCGCGTCACGGTCGTCGTCGGGGTGCAAGTCAATCCGAATTTCATCATTGCCCAGGCCTCTGAGCATGTTGGCAAAAACGACATGTGCTGTGACGTGAAGGCCCTGCCAGTAAGGTGGATAGTGCCGTGCTGTTTCGTGCTTGATGTCTTTCTTGTCCCAGCCGTGAAGTTCGGCCCGCAGCGTTTTTTTGGCTTCTGTCCCCCTGTTTTCACGGTTGAGTGCTTCCATGCCTTCTTCTAGTGCATGACGGGTCTGGCGATAGAGAGCCCTTATCAGTGCGGCCTTCCAGTTGTTCCAAGTATCAGGGCCAACACCGCGAATATCGCAGACGGTCAGGACCGTTAGCAAATCTAGCCGCTTAACTGTCTGAACGGCTTTGGCAAAGTCGCGAACGGTGCGCGGGTCGGCAATGTCGCGTTTTTGTGCCATATCTGACATCAGCAAATGGTAGCGTACCAACCACTCTACCGTATCACAGTCGTTGCGGTTGAGGCCAAGACGCGGAGCCACTTTGCGTGCAATCTGTGCCCCGAGTACAGAATGATCCTGATCGCGACCCTTGCCGATGTCATGTAGAAGCATTGCAACCATCAGGACCTTTCGGTCGACTCCGTCGCGCAAAATCTCTGTAGAGATCGGCAGCTCTTCTTCGAGTTCTAGTCGCTCGATGCGGGAGAAGTTCGAGATCACCTGAATGGTGTGCTCATCGACTGTGTATGAATGATACATGTTGAATTGCATCATCGCGACGATCGGCTCAAACTCGGGAAGGAAAGCTGCGAGGACACCCAACTCGTTCATGCGCCGTAAGGCGCGCTCTGGGTTGCCATGTTTGAGGAGCAGGTCCAAGAAAATTTGTTGGGCCTCACGGTTTTCGCGAAGACTGTCGTCGATCAGATGTAAATTGGCGGTTACCAGCCGCATTGCGTCGGGATGGATGAGCATCCCTGTGCGCAACCCCTCCTCGAACACGCGCAGTAGATTGAGCGGGTTAGAGAGAAATGTGGCCTCGTCCAAGACCGCAAGGCGGCCATGAATAACTTGATAGCCGTCTTTCACGCGTGGTTTGCGCGAAAAGATACGTTGTAGCAGAGGCTCAGGCTTGGTGTGCATCGCTTCTAGCTTGGTTAGGAAGATACGTGTCAGATCTCCAACGCGCGTTGCATTGCGAAAGTAATCCTGCATGAAGTGCTCGACAGCTCGGCGGCCAGACTTGTCTTGATAGCCCATGCGGTCTGCCACTTCGACTTGGAGGTCAAACGTAAGCTGTTCATTGGGGCGCCCTGTCACAAGGTGAAGATGACACCGCACAGCCCAGAGGAAGTTTTCCGCCTTCTGAAAGCGGTCATATTCTTCGGGTCGAAAGACAGCCAGCTGGACTAGTTCCTCGATGCTTTCGACGTGGTGAACGTATTTCGCAATCCAGTAAAGTGACTGCAGGTCACGCAAGCCGCCTTTGCCTTCTTTGACATTGGGCTCTACGACATAACGCTCGCCCTGACGTTCATGGCGCTCGTCCCGTTCGGTTAGCTTTGCGGCGACAAACTCTGTCTCGGTGCCTTGGAACAATTCGCTTTTGAGACGCTTGGCGAGAGTTGCCGCCGGAGCTTTGTCACCGACAAGAAAACGCTGTTCGAGTAGCGCCGTGCGGATTGTGAAGTCTTCGGCGCCAAGCTTAAGACAGTCAGAAAGAGTTCGGCTTGAGTGGCCGACCTTTAAATGTAAATCCCAGAGGATATACAGCATGGCCTCAATCACGCTTTTCGCGCGTGGCGTGATGTGTTTTGGCATTAGAAAAAGCAAGTCAATGTCGGACTGTGGAGCCATCTCTCCGCGTCCGTACCCGCCTACTGCCAAGAGCGCGAGTGCCTCATCGTCTGTTGAACTTATTTTAGGATGTAGAATTTGTGAGGCCACAGCAAAAGTGCAGGTGACGAGGCAGTCTGCGAGCCAGCAATAGGCGCGTCGGGTTGGGAGCGCGGCCAACGGGTCTGAACGAAACGCAGCCTCGATCGCGGTCATACCTGCCTTGCGGTGTTCTAGCAAAATGGCTGCCGTTTGCCGGCGCAAATCAGCTTCATCATTGTAATTTTTTGTCGCGCTAGCCAGCTGTACGATGAGCTTTTCAGCTTCAATGATTTGATCTGCTGGGCAGACCAAATCATCACGTTGTTCTGGAATGGAAATGTTCAGAGACAGTTTAGAACCCTGCGCTACTGAATGATTTTGGGGCTTGGTCAATAATCACGACTTTCTTGTCTTGAACCTGTGCGATCGCTAGGCCGCGCTCGTTTGTTCCGTCTGGATTGAAGCGGAAAATGCCGTTGGCGCCTTGAAAGCCGGCCCCTTGGGTCAGGGAAGCGGTGGATAGCGCGTCACGCTTGCCTGATTTGGCCAGCGCGCCGATCGCTGCAATGCCGTCATAAGCCAAGCCGGCAAGAGGATGCGGTGGCGTATTGTAGGCGCTTGAGAAACGCTCTGCAAATTGGGTTGATTTTGTTGGATCAGGCATTGCAAACCATCCGCCTTGAAGGCCTGAAAGCTGAAGGGTTTGAGCTGGTACATCCCAGCGGGAGAGACCGATGAATTGTGTGTTTGTATTGTTAATGCCGACATCTGGCAACATCTGAGCATAAAACGGCAACGCCGCGTCCGATGTCGATGTCATGAAAATTGCATTGGCACTGCTTGCTTGCGCTGCTGCTTTGATACGCTGGACCGCGCTTGTCACACCCTGCTGGGACCGTTCATAACCAACTGCTCCCGCGAATGTAGCACCAGAGCGCGCAATGGCCTGCGTGATTGCGGCCTTGCCAAGCTGACCGCCAATCTCTTCGTCATGCACAATAAGGATACGGTCTTTTCCACTGCGTTTGGCGTAATCGGCTAAGCGATTGGCCGTGTTTTGAAATGTTGATCCGAGCAGGAAGAGGTTCCCGCCTGAGATTGTTGTGTTGTTGGAGAAGGCCAACACATTTACATCGTCAGCAGCAACTGCAACGGCGGCTGCGTTCGCGGACTCTGCGCGTAGCGGACCCAAGATAACTTGAGCTCCATCTGCTACGGCTTGTCGGGCGGCTGTTTGTGCACGGGTCAAATCTCCCGCTGTTGCATAGACACGCAAGTCTATTTCGACCCCTTGAAGGTCAGCCACGGCCAGTCGTGCCGCGTTTTCAAGGGAGTCGGAGATTGTGTTATCTCCGTCTATTGCGCTTCCGCGAGGGAGAAGAAGCGCTACTTTGACTGGCTCTCCAAGCTTGACGTTCCCTCCACCAGCGCCCGCCGTGGTGAGCGCAATGGGCTCACAAGCCGCGAGCCATACTAGACTTAAAACGCTAACGAGTTTCGGGAAGGGCTTGCGAATACTACTTAAAACAGCGAACATATGTAACTTCTTTCTCCCTGAGCTTTGGGTCTGGTATGGCGACAATATCGCCTGCCCAAGCTAATTGGTTCCCGGGTGATAATAAACGTCGAGGCGTGAGGGTCTAGAGGTGAATCATAAAGAAATCGTTCTGGAGCCTATGCTCTATCTCGTTGCGACTCCCTTGGGCACCGCGCGGGATATAACTTTGCGCACATTGGATGTTCTTGCGAGCGCGGATATGCTTGCTGCGGAAGATACTCGAACACTTAAAAAACTCATGGAAATCCATGGGATAGCTCTTAAAGATCGACCGGTGATTGCATATCATGATCATAACGGGGATCGTGCGCGCCCAAAGATTTTGAATGCCTTGGCAGCTGGGCAATCTGTCGCTTACGCGTCAGAGGCTGGAACGCCTATGATTGCAGACCCAGGGTACCATCTGGTCCGTGAGGTTCAGGCCAAAGGCTATGGCGTTACGTCTTTGCCTGGTCCTTCGGCTGTCATAACGGCGCTTACGCTAGGTGGGTTGCCAACCGATACATTTACATTCGCGGGCTTTTTGCCAAACAGCAAAGCAGCGCGGCGCAAGGCGTTGAAGTCTTATGAGAGTGCTGCCGGAACTTTGGTGTTCTACGAATCTCCCAAGCGCATCGCTGCAATGATCAGTGATGCTGCAGACGTCTTGGGCAGTGAGAGAGAAGGCCGGATTTGCCGAGAGTTGACCAAGAAATTTGAGGAAGTGATTGCAGGCACTTTAGGGGAGTTGTCCGAACGGCTGGCTGGAAGCACTCTGAAAGGCGAAATTGTTATGTTGATTGGCAAGGGCACGGTGCAAGAGATGAGCCATGATGTGCTGGTTTCTGAACTGAAGGCATTGATGCAGGACATGAGCCTGCGGGACGCTGCGGACCGGCTGGCAGAAGACACGGGTATCAAGCGGCGTGAAATCTATCAGATTGGTCTTGAGCTTCAAAAAACTTAGTCATTTGTTAGGTTGTCTATGGTGAAATAAACCATGAAAACTAAAATTTTATCCAAAGAATTAACAAGTGCGCGCCAGCGAGGCGCGACAGCATATCATGCAGGTCTTGCTGCGGAGTCCATTGCTCAGCGTCATTATGAGCAGGCTGGTTACACGCTTTTGGTGCAACGCTGGCGTGGTAAAGCGGGCGAGATTGATTTGATCTTTTCGAAAAACGACGAGACTGTTTTTGTCGAAGTGAAGCGGGCTCGCGACTTTTCGCAAGCGGTTGAGCGTATTGGCCCAGCTCAGATGGTTCGAATAGCTACCGCCGCAGAGGAGTATGCGGCCAGATTACCAAAAGGTCTTCTCAGCTTGATGCGTATTGATGTGGCTTTGGTCAATGGCACTGGCGCGTGCCATGTGGTCAAAAATGCTTTTGGTGCTTGAGCCATTGAACCCAGTTGCGATCTCGGCCATTTATGATGCAACCATTGCAATAAGGCTGGATCATGAAAATCGCTTTCCAAATGGACCCTATCGGGCCGATTAATATCAATGCTGACAGCAGCTTTCGGATTGCCGAAGAGGCCCAAGCGCGCGGACATGACCTATTTTACTACACGCCCGAGCGCCTAAGCTATCGTGAAGGGCGCGTTTTGGCGCGCGGTTGGCCTTTGACAGTGCGTCGCAAAGAAGGCGATCACTTCACGCTGGGCGAAGAAACCGAAGTGGATCTCTCTACATTTGATGTGGTTTGGCTGCGCCAAGACCCGCCTTTTGATATGTTTTATATCACGACAACGCATATTTTGGACCGGATACATCCGAAAACACTTGTTGTGAATGATCCGTTTTGGGTGCGAAACTTTCCTGAGAAGCTTCTGGTGCTCGACTTCCCCGATCTAACACCACCTACTATGATTGCACGCGACCTCGAAGCTTTGAAAGCCTTTAAGGCTGAGCATCAAGACGTGATCCTCAAGCCGCTCTATGGCAATGGAGGAGCAGGCGTTTTCCGTTTGACGCCTGAAGATCGTAACCTTGCTTCATTGTATGAGCTTTTCACGGCCAATAGTCGTGAACCTTTGATCATGCAGAAGTTTTTGCCCGATGTCTCCAATGGCGACAAACGTGTCATCTTGGTAGACGGTGAGCCTGTGGGTGCAATCAACCGCGTGCCCGCTGCGGGCGAAACTCGCTCTAACATGCACGTCGGTGGGCGGCCTGAAAAGGTAGGTTTGACTGAGCGTGATCTTGAGATCTGTGCCCGTATTGGTCCGCTTCTCAAAGAGAAAGGGCAGGTTTTCGTTGGGATCGATGTGATCGGCGACTATCTCACCGAAATCAACGTGACCTCGCCTACAGGCATTCACGAGCTTGAAAGATTTGACGGAGTGAACATCGCTGAGAAAATCTGGGAAGCAATTGAAGCGCGACGGGCCTTGGGAAAAATAGGTGTTCTGAAACGATGATGCCATGGTCGGACCTTGCGTAGAGGTTGAATTTTGTAATTGAACCAAGTCAGCAAAACGTGGATCAGTTGTGAGCTGCTATACTAGGCTGGGTACGCTTTGAGCTGAGCGGCAAATTGGCTTAAGTCCCTGAGGCACCATTCACTCTAAAGCTAACCGCTTCGGCGATATGGGGTTTTCTCACAGCGCTGCTGCTGGCTAGATCGGCAATTGTACGCGCAACCCGCAAGATGCGATGATACCCGCGCGCTGTTAGGCCAAATTTATCGGCTGCCTTGAGTAAAAAGCTGCGCCCCTCTTCGTCGGGTGCGGCAATTTCTTCTAACACCGTTCCCTCCGCATCAGCGTTAAGATGCATCGTTGTCACATTTGCAAATCGTTCAGCCTGAATAGCACGGGCTATGGCGACATTTTGGGACACTTCAGCAGAACTTGTGCCACCTGCTGGCAAATCAAGGTCGCTCAAAGAAACGGGGGGAACATCAATGCGAATGTCAAAGCGATCCATCAGTGGGCCTGAAATGCGCCCAAGATAATCCTCGCCGCACATTGGCACGCGTGCACAGGCGCGGGCAGGATCGAAGAGATAACCGCATTTACAAGGGTTTGCCGCCGCGATCAGTAAAAACCGGCAGGGGTAGCGAACATGTGCATTGGCGCGGCTCACCACAACGTCACCTGTCTCGATGGGCTGACGCAAGGTCTCGAGAACGGCGCGTGGGAACTCGGGGAACTCATCCATAAACAACACACCATTGTGGGCGAGGCTTATTTCCCCTGGCTTGGCGCTGCGTCCTCCGCCCACAATTGCGGCCATTGAGGCTGTGTGATACGGTTCGCGAAAAGGGCGAAGGCGCGAGATGCCACCTTCTTCTATAAGGCCCGAAAGAGACTGTATCATTGATGTTTCTAGAGCTTCGGCCGCGCTGAGCGGTGGCAGAATTGAGGGCATGCGTGCAGCAAGCATAGATTTTCCAGAGCCAGGTGTGCCAATCATGATCATGTGATGGCGCCCAGCTGCAGCTATTTCGAGTGCGCGTTTTGCGCGTTCCTGTCCTTTGACATCGCGCAGATCACGTCCGCCGCTGTCGGCACGTACCTCCCCGGGTTGAGCTGGGGGCAGGGGCATCTGTCCTGTCAGATGCTGGATTGCATGCAGTAAAGAAGACGGTGCGATAACATTGGCTGCGTCAACCCATGCCGCTTCTGCACCAGAGGCCTCTGGGCAAATCAGGCTACGCCCTTCTTCAGCTGCGGCCAGTGCAGCAGGCAAAGCGCCGATCACAGGCACAAGTGCACCATCAAGTGACAGTTCGCCGAGGGACGTGACTGTTTCTACGGCATCGTCAGGCAAAATCCCAAGAGCCGCCAGAAGCGCTAATGCGATAGGCAGGTCAAAGTGACTTCCCTCTTTGGGGAGATCAGCGGGCGAAATATTTATTGTGAGGCGTTTGGAGGGTAGGGCGATTGAAAGGGCAGAAAGCGCGGCGCGCACGCGATCGCGTGCCTCTGAAACGGCTTTGTCGGGCAGTCCTACAATTGAAAACGCGGGTAGACCTGGTGTTACGGCACATTGAACCTCGACAGGGCGCGCTTCGACCCCTTCGAAAGCCACTGTATATGTTCTTGAAACCATTTTACTCTTCCTAACGTGGTTAACCGTTAGGCAGGGTGCGTTTAGAATTGGTTAATGAAGCTCTTAAATTTTCTTAGATTAGACGTGAGTCGTGGGCCAATCAGTTTTTTTGAGCGGTTGGGGGTAGGGAAACGGCTCGTATGTTTTCGCAATGCCTTCTGAGCGCCACTGCTGAAAGGCTGAATCCGCGAGTGTTGTTGCAACATAGGTTGAAACATCCGCAGATACAGGCAAAGCATAGCCAGCAATGCGCGCCATGAGTGGTGCATAAAACGCATCGGCGAGCGAATAGGTTCCAAACAACCAAGGCCCGTCGAGTTTTATTTGTTTGGTATGGCTGAAGAGCACTTCAAAGCGTGCAAGGTCTTTACGCACCTTTGCCGTTGGTTCAAATCCAACCCATTGATGAAAGAGTTGCATGGGGCACTCGTTGCGTAAGGCCGAAAATCCCGCATGCATTTCTGCTGTGATCGATCTGGCGAGAGCGCGGGCATTGGGCTCGGCAGGCCAAAGCTGTGCTTCAGGGTGGCGTGTCGCAAGTTCTTCGGCCATTGCCATACTGTCAAAGAGCACTGCGCCGTCTTCACAGAGCAGAGCAGGAACAGTGCGCGCTGGGGACAGTGCAGCAAGGTCTGCAGCCATCGTGCCGTCGTAAAGCCCAACCATGTGGGCGCGGTAGGGCAGCCCAAAATGTTCCAACATTAGCCAGCCGCGCAAGGACCAGCTCGAAAAGGCTTTGTCACCGATGTACAAATCATACGTCATATCTTATAAATACACTGATTTTGATTGGGAGAACAGTGCTGGCTTTGGAGTGTTCCCATCACAGTTTTGTTGTAGTTTGATAGCCGCGTTTGTCCTTGCAAATCGGTTGTGGCCGTGGCGAAGTCGTCTCATGAAACAGATTGCCCTTTTCGTTTTTGTCCTATGCTTTGGTCCAGTGGCTCTGGCGGATCAAACGGATTTTTTGCCTAGAGCGAATGTCTACGTCATTGGTGAAATTCATGACAATGCTTATCATCATGTGCGCCAAGCGGAATTGACGGCGGCGATCATGCCTAAAGCTTTGGTATTTGAAATGCTCTCCGCCGAAGATGCGCAAGCGATTGACCCTGAAAAACGTCGCGACGTAAATGCTCTTCATGCTCTGAATTGGTGGGAGCGGGGTGCAGATGTCGGCGCACATTATGCACCCATTTTACTGGCTGCGCCTGAAGCGCAGGTCTTTGGAGCGCATGTGAGACGAGAGAGGGCGCGTGCCGCCATACAGCAGGGGGCCGCGAGTTACTTTGGTGTTCAGTCAGGAATTTTCGGCTTGAGTGAGGCATTGGGCCATGAAGAACAAGCGGCCCGCGAAGCGCATCAGCTGGCGGCGCATTGTGATGCCTTGCCGGCCGAAATATTGCCCATGATGGTCGATATCCAGCGCTTGCGTGATGCAGAGCTTGCCCGCGCAACCGCTCAGGCGCTTGCAAAAACCGATGGCCCCGTTGTGGTGATCACCGGCAATGGCCATGCTCGAAAAGACTGGGGAATGCCTGTTTACCTGACAAAGGCAAGGGCAGACCTATTGGTCTATTCGATTGGTCAGGGCGAAACGGGACTTATGCCAGAGGGCGTGTTTGATGAAGTCACATACAGCCCAGCGGCCTCACGAGATGATCCGTGTGCCGCTTTCTCCAAAGATTGAGTTTGCTTGTGCCCATTGAGTTTGCTCTCTGCTCGGCTTAACTCTTGTGATGACGGAAAAGATGCGGGGGCCGCTATGCTGGCTGGCAAAAGAATATTGCTTATCATCGGCGGCGGTATCGCGGCATATAAATGCCTCGATCTCATTCGTCGGTTGAAAGAACGCGGCGCTTGCGTAACGCCCGTTTTGACACGCGCAGCGCAGGAATTTGTTACGCCCCTCTCGGTTTCGGCTTTGGCGGGCGAGAAAGTCTACACTGATCTCTTTGATCTGACAGATGAGGCCGAGATGGGTCATATCCAGCTGAGCCGTGTAGCCGACCTTGTGCTTGTTGCCCCAGCCACGGCAGATCTAATGGCTAAGATGGCAGGCGGTCATGCCAATGATATTGCGACAACGCTTCTGATGGCGACAGACACCCCTGTGATGATTGCTCCTGCTATGAATTTTCGGATGTGGGAGCATGCTGCAACACAGCGCAATCTCGCCACTCTGCTTGGCGATAAAGTCCGGGTTGTCGGTCCGAACAATGGCGACATGGCCTGTGGCGAGCATGGCCCAGGGCGCATGGCCGAGCCCATGGAAATTGCCACGGCTGTTGAACTCGCGCTCTCTGACGGTCCGCTCAAAGGCAAGCGCGTTCTCGTTACATCAGGCCCCACGCATGAGCCGATCGACCCGGTGCGCTACATCGCCAATCGCTCTTCAGGGGCGCAAGGCACGGCGATTGCCTCTGCTCTTGCAAGCCTTGGTGCAGAGGTTGTCTTTGTCACAGGCCCCGCCGATGTGGCGCCGCCTTCGGGTGTTGAGGTTGTCGCGGTTCAGAGTGCTGCGGAGATGCTTCAGGCTGTGCGAAACGCTTTGCCTGTTGACGCTGGCGTTTTTGCTGCCGCTGTGGCCGACTGGCGGGTAAAGCGCGAGAGTAACTCCAAGATCAAGAAGCAGGACGGCAAACTGCCGATTCTTGAATTCGCCGAAAACCCTGACGTTCTGGCTGACGTGAGCCAAATGGAAAAGGACCGCCCAGGGCTTGTCGTTGGCTTTGCCGCAGAGACCGATGATGTGATCGCTAACGCAACAGCGAAACGCAAACGCAAGGGCTGTGACTGGATTGTCGCCAATGATGTCAGCCCCGAAACGGGGATCATGGGAGGCACAGAAAACGCGGTGCATCTGATCACAGATCAAGGTGTGGAAGACTGGCCGCGCATGGGCAAGGGCGAGGTGGCGCGCCAACTTGCAGAGCGGATCGCTGCAGCTCTGGGCTGAGGAGGCTCCGGCGGTGATGTTTTTAGAGAGAAAAAGGGCATGATGTGATCACTGTAAAGTTCATTTGGGATGAGGAGGCGGATTGCGGCTTGGGCCTGCCTGCTTACGAGAGTGCAGGGGCCGCTGGTGCGGACCTTCGTGCCAACTTTGCAGACCGTGGTGAGATCACCCTTGCGGGAGGCGCGCGTGCGCTTGTGCCCACGGGGCTTAGGCTTGAGATTCCGCAGGGTTATGAGGTGCAGCTGCGCCCGCGCTCGGGGCTGGCGTTGAAGCACGGCATCACCTTGCTCAACAGTCCTGCCACGATAGATGCCGATTATCGCGGGCCACTCGGAGTGATCGTGATGAACGCAGGCTCGGAGCCTTTCACCGTCAAACACGGTGAGCGCATCGCGCAGATGGTAGTTGCCCCTGTGGTACAAGCGCATTTCGAGCTGTCCGACGCACTTGCTGACACCGCCCGCGGCACAGGCGGCTTTGGCTCGACAGGGCGCAGCTGATGGCGCTGGCTTTTCTCGGAGTCATGGCAATGATCTGGGCTCTAGGTAGACGATTGCGCTGGCCCAAGGCCATGGTCTGGGGGCTGATTGTGCTGGTTTATGGGGTCGCACTTGGGTTTCAGTTCATCGGGGACGGCGGCAATCCTGCGCCGTGGGCGATCTTTGGAGGGATTGTGGCACTCGTGGGGGCTTATGCCTTTGGCCTTTCCCGCCTCAAATCTCTTGCGAGGCTTGAACCCGAAACCAAATCACAAGGCACATTCCGCGAGGCTGAGCTTGAGCGCTATGCGCGCCATATTGTTTTGCGCGAGCTGGGTGGACCAGGGCAGAAAAAACTCAAAAACGCCAAGGTGCTCGTGATTGGCGCGGGCGGTCTTGGCTCGCCAGTGCTGATGTATCTTGCGGCAGCGGGCGTTGGTACAATCGGGGTGATCGATGACGACATGGTCGATCACAGCAACCTGCAGCGCCAGGTGATCCACCGCGACGAGGCGATTGGCACGTCCAAGGTCCACTCCGCCGCTGAGGCCATGCGCGCGCTCAATCCGTATATAGAGGTACGCCCCTACCAGCGCCGTTTCACAGCCGAGCTCGCTAAGGCGCTTTTTGCAGAATATGATGTTATCCTTGACGGAACCGACAATTTCACGACGCGCTACTTGAGCAACGCGACTGCCGTGGCCCTTGGCAAGCCGCTTGTCTCAGGTGCTTTGGCGCAATGGGAGGGGCAGCTCTCGGTGTTTGATCCGGTGCGCGGCGGACCTTGCTACCAATGTATTTTCCCGGAGGCGCCCGCAGACGGGCTTGCGCCATCTTGTGCTGAGGCCGGCGTGGTCGCACCGTTGCCCGGGGTGATTGGAACGATGATGGCGCTAGAGGCCGTCAAGCTTATTACCGGCGCGGGCCATATCCTGCGTGCCGAAATGCTGATCTATGACGGGCTTTATGGCGAAAGCCGCAAAATCAAACTCGCTGCGCGCAAAGACTGTCCTATCTGTCATGGCGAGATGGCCTGACACAAACGCAAAGGAAATCCGATGATAAACCCGCTTCTGGTCGATTGGTCCACGCCTTTTCAGATTGCTCCATTTAACGCCATATCGGATGACGACTTCGCGCCAGCCCTTGATGAGGCTCTGGCCGCGCATGACGCTGAAATCGCGGCCATTGCGCAGAATGTATCGCCCGCCAGCTTCGAAAACGTCATCGGCGCATTGGAAAGCGCGGGTGGCGCATTGGACAAAGTGCTTTCGGTTTTCTTCACGGTGGCGGGAGCAGATAGCAACTCTGCGCGCGAAGAGCTGCAGCGCGATTTCTCACCCAAACTCGCCGCGCATTTCTCGCGGATTACGGCGAACAAGGCGCTGTTTCAGCGCGTGCAAGATGTTTGGGCAAATCGCGACGTGCTTAATCTCACGGATGAGCAAACGCGCGTTTTGATGCTGACACACCGGGGCTTTGTACGTGCTGGAGCGGCTCTGACTGGTGTGGAAGATACCCGTATGGCCGAGATTAAATCGCGCCTCGCAGAGCTTGGCACAAGCTTCACACAAAACCTTCTTGCCGATGAGCGCAGCTGGTTCATGGAGCTTGGCGAGACGGACCTCGAAGGGCTACCGCAGTTTGTGATGGACACGGCGCGTGCGGCGGGTGAGGAAAAGGGTGCGGGCGGGCCGGTCGTGACCCTCTCGCGGTCGCTGATCGTTCCTTTCCTGCAATTCTCCGCGCGCCGCGACCTACGCCAAAAAGCCTTTGAGGCCTGGGCGGCGCGTGGCGCCAATGGAGGGGCAACAGACAACCGTGCGATCTGCGCCGAAATTCTTGCTTTGCGGGAAGAGCGTGCGAGCCTTCTGGGTTACGCTAGCTTTGCCGATTACAAACTGGAAACCGAAATGGCGAAGACTCCCGCTGCTGTGCGCCAGCTGCTGATGGATGTCTGGGAGCCCGCTAAAGCGCAAGCCGAGGCGGACGCTGCGGTACTCACTAAGATGATGCGCGCGGAAGGTGTCAACGGTGATCTGGCCCCTTGGGATTGGCGCTACTACGCTGCTAAACGCCGGGTGGCGGAGCACGACCTTGATGAAGCTGAGGTGAAGCCATACTTCCAGTTCGAACGCATGATCGAAGCGAGTTTTGCCTGCGCCACCCGACTTTTCGGGCTTGAGTTTAAGCGGCTTGACGTGCCGCTCTATCACCCCGACTGCCGCGCTTGGGAGGTCACGCGCGAGGGGAGGCATGTGGCCGTGTTCATTGGCGATTATTTTGCGCGCGGCTCCAAGCGCTCGGGAGCATGGTGCTCGGCAATGCGTGCGCAGGCAAAATACCCACAGTTGCAAACACCGATCGTGATCAACGTTTGCAACTTTGCCAAAGGAACTCCCGCACTGCTCAGTTATGACGATGCGCGTACCTTGTTTCACGAATTTGGCCATGCGTTGCACCAGATGCTCTCAAATGTGACCTATGAGAGCATTTCGGGAACCTCGGTAGCGCGCGACTTTGTCGAGCTTCCGAGCCAGCTTTATGAACACTGGCTTGATGTGCCCGAGGTTCTGGCCGAGTTTGCCACGCATTATGAGACAGGCGAGCCGATGCCAAAGGCACTGCTTGATAAGGTGCTGGGCGCCGCGACCTTTGATATGGGGTTTCAGACAGTGGAATACGTCGCCTCGGCGATGGTTGATCTGGCGTTTCACGAAGGCGCAGCCCCCGCCGATCCGATGGCAAAACAGGCTCAGACCCTTGCCGAAATGGACATGCCCGCTGCGATTGTCATGCGCCACGCAACGCCGCAGTTTGCCCATGTGTTTTCTGGCGATGGCTATTCCGCGGGGTACTATTCCTACATGTGGTCGGAAGTGATGGACGCCGATGCCTTCGAGGCGTTTGAAGAGAAGGGCGATGCCTTTGATGCGCAGCTGGCGGCTTCGCTAGAACACAACATTCTCTCGTCAGGCGGCTCAAGGGACGCAGCTGAGCTTTATGAGGCCTTTCGCGGGCGTATGCCGGGTGTTGAGGCCCTTCTCAAGGGTCGCGGTCTTGCTGCCTGATTTCGAACGGCCCTGCGGGCCATCCGACTGATTGGGGTGTCAGATCATCTGGTCGTAGTCACCGACGGCAGGCTCTGTCCGGATGACGGCGTCAATATCGGCGAAGATGGCGCGCATCTCTGCTTCTGATGCCGAGCTTTCACAAACGACCACCAGATTGGGCGTGTTGGAACTTGCTCGCACCAGGCCCCATGAGCCGTTATCCAGAATGACACGCGCTCCGTTGACTGTGACCACCTCTTTGATGCTGCGGCCAGCGAAGCTTTCGCCTGCCTCGGCCTTGGCGACCAGTTTGGCAACAAGGCGCTCAAGCACATCGTATTTTTCCAGATCGGCGCAATAGGGCGACATGGTTGGCGTGGCCCAAGTTTTAGGCAGCGCCTTACGCAGATCTGACATCTTCATATCGGGGTTACGATCCATAAGCTTGCAGATTTCAACCGCAACACGCAGCCCGCAATCATAGCCACGCCCCACAGGTTCGGCGAGGAAGTAGTGCCCCGATTTTTCAAAGCCCGCCAGAGCGCCGAGCTCTTTCACGCGACGCTTCATATGGCTGTGGCCTGTCTTCCAGTAGTCGGCTGTCACGCCATTGGCTTGTAACTCTGGATCTGAGGCAAAAAGGCCCGTTGATTTCACATCAGCGACGAAGGTGCTGTTTGGATAAATTTTACTCAAATCGCGTGCCATGATCACACCGACTTTGTCAGCGAAGATCTCTTCGCATTCATCATCGACCACACCGCAGCGGTCGCCATCGCCATCAAAGCCGAGCGCGAAGTCAGCGCCGCTCTCTTTGACCGAGGCACTCATGTCATGGAGCATTTCCATGGCTTCGGGGTTTGGGTTGTAATGTGGGAAGGTGTAATCAAGCTCATTGTGCGAGGGCACAACTTCAACACCGATGCGCTCAAAGACTTCGGGTGCGAAGGCGGCCGCTGTACCATTGCCTGTGGCACAGACCACGCGCAGTTTACGAGACATTTTGAAATCGCCGGCCAGATCGTCGATGTAGGCTTCGCGCACGCCTTCGACAAATTCGTAAGTGCCACCTGCTCGGGCAATGCCACGGCCTTCAAGTACGATAGCGCGCAGTTCGTTCATCTCGTCGGGGCCGTGGGTGAGCGGACGTTCAAATCCCATTTTTACGCCTGTCCAACCGTTCGGATTGTGGCTTGCTGTCACCATAGCAACGGCAGGGGCGTTGAGATGAAACTGACTGAAATAGGCCATGGGCGACACGGCAGGGCCGATGTCTTTCACATGGATGCCTGCTTGCATGAGCCCCAGCATCAGCGCGTTTTTTATGGAAAGCGAATAGTCGCGATAGTCATTTCCGACAGCTATAACTGGCTCGATTCCGCGCGCATGCATCTGTGTCCCGAGGCCGAGGCCGAGTGCGGTGATGCCGGGAAGATTGATTTCCTCAGGATACTTCCATCGGGCGTCGTATTCGCGAAACCCAGTTGGGGTGATCATGGGATCACGCAGAAAGGACCAAGTGTTCGGGGTCGAGGTGTTTTGGGGCAACATAAGGACTCTCGTTGAACTTTGAAAATGGAAGGGCCCTCAAGGGCTCTGATGCAAAAATGTTTAGTTCGAAACTTGTTCTCGTAGGATCGAACTGGTCAGTGACACCATCAGGTATACCCCTGAAAAAATCAGGAATGCCAGAATGGTGTTCTCAAATTTCCTCGGATAGCTTGGAGCATCTGATGCAATGGGCCGGACAGGGACAGTCAGATAGCGTACTTGGCGACCTGCCTCCAGAGCTGCTTGCTTTTCGCCTTGAAGAGCGGATTGCAAGAACGCATCGGCTGTCGCAAGGTCAGCACGCGCGAGCTCTATCTCGGTTGATTGTTGTACGAGTGATAGCCCTGAGCTGTCCGCTTCGATCATGCGAGCATTGAGCCCTGTCAGAACATCTTGTAGTCGGCGAACATCGCCGCGCGCTCCGTCTACTTTTGCTTGGTTGGGGCGTGGGTTGTCCAGCAAGGCCTGCAGTGCGAGCTTCTTTTCGAGGAGCTGCTGATCATAGCTGGTAATCTGTGTGCGTAATGCGGCGAGCTGTTCGGTCGGGTCTGCAGAGTATACTTCCTGCAAGCGGATTAAGTTTTCCTGCGCTTCGCGGCGCTCCACTTTTGCGCGCTCGAGGTTGCGCCGTGCGTCTTCCATCGCATCGTTGCGAATATTTTGTGAAAGCTCATCGACCCGCTCTTCGGCATAAGAAATAAGAGCCTTTGAAAAATCTGTGGCGACAATTGGATCGGCCGCTATGACTTCCATCCTGACAACGCCTTCGGTGGGATCGTAGCCGATTTTGATGTTCTTTTTGTAGACCTTATGGGCTGCTTCATTGGTTGTATCGGCATCAAGGCGTTGAATCGCATCGATTTCTGGCTGCGCGAAATGGCGCTTGTAGCCCAGTGCTTCATCCAGCCGGATCATAGCATCTTTTGATGTAAGATAAGATTGAACGGCAATGCTTTCCTGACTGTTGGCCAGTTGAGAAGGGATCAAACCACTTAAAGGACCTCCACCTCCGCCGCCATCTGCGGACTGGATCAGAAATTCAGATTTGGTTGGGTACATGGGTGTTGCGATCGCATAATAATACCATCCTGCCAGAATAGTCGGAAGGAAGACAAAAGCTGAAAGTCGAGCCAGTAAGAGTGCGAGCCGCTTGCGACGCCGGCTGGCGATGTCACGCTGAATTCCTGTGATCTCCATTGCGCGACGATCAGCAGTATAAACTTCGGTTTGCGGGACCTGCGACGAGGCTGGTTTGATGGTCTGTGGCAGTTGGATTTTACCCATTCCAGGTAAAACCGTACCCATCTCGGCATCATTTTCACCGTCTTTTGTTGGCACGACGAGCTCAAGCATGTTGGAGCTTTGGAACGGGTCAATACCCTTCAGGCGTAATTGACGTACAGCGTCAAAGTCAGAAATTGGAGCCAGCCCATGTTTTTGAGCCATTCGGCGCGCCATCCGAAGCTGACGCCCAGTGAGACCCTCGCGGCGGATCGCATCAATGTCAGTTTCGGCTTTGACTTGCTGTGGAGAATCCACGGCGCCTTGGCGAGCTATGTTCTGCGCAGGCGTCTGGAGCGGCTCTTGAGTTGCCCGAGCTTGTGGCCTTGGCAAATCCTCTGCCTCTCTTGGAACAGAGCGGTTCGCTACATGGTTCTCGCTTCCTTCAACGCCCAACGGTGTGGTGCGTTTGATGCGAAACTTTCTAGCTTTGGGTTTGGTAGTCATAGAGCTGTTTCGCTTCTTCTAGGGTGTCAAACATATGTAACTTGCCATCAATCAAAACAGCCGCCGTGCGGGCGAACTTTTCGAGTACTTGTGCTTGGTGGGATACGATGATCACGGTTGTTGTACGCAGACGATCACGCAGAATTTCGCCTGCCTTCCGGTTAAACTCTACATCTGTAGAGTTTGGCATGCCTTCATCAATTAGGTAGATGTCGAAATCAAGCGCTAGAAGTAGCGCAAAGGAGAAACGCGCGCGCATGCCTTGGCTATAAGTGCCAAGTGGCTGCTCGAAGTATTCTCCAAGGTTGCAGAGCCAGCGGCAGAAGGCCTCAACATAATCTGGATCCAAGCCATAGAGGCGGGCAATAAAGCGACTGTTTTCGACAGCAGTATGGCGCGGAACAACTCCACCCATAAAACCGAGTGGAAAGCTGATTTTACACTCTCTCAAGATTGAGCCTTCGTCAGGTTTCTCAAGTCCCGACATCATATTGATAAGAGTGGTTTTCCCTGTGCCATTGGGGGCTAGAATACCGAGTGAATTGCCAAGCTCCACACGGAAAGAGACCTGTTCAAGGATCACTTTTCTCTGTGTGCCCGTCCAAAAGGACTTGCTGACGTTGTTAAACTCGAGCATGCCCGCTCCGTTTCTGCTCTGGCCAGTTCTCACTACGCTTATTTTACTAAGAGTATATGTATTGTTTGAAGTTGGCCGTTTTATTGTTTCGTCTGAGTATACAGTTGTTTTGGGCAAAATTAAGACGTGTTTAATCAAAACAGCCAAAACGTGCTAATCTGCCCTCTGGATGCATGCTTTCTATCTGGTTTGGGTGTTCTGTGCTTCGGCTGAACTTTTTCGACGGGCGCCTGTTGTTGTCGCGATTGACTTCAGATTAACTCCTAGAATGACACTTCTAGATGATATTTCTGCTTGTCGGCTTTGTGCCCTTCGGTTTGCTGCAACCCACACGGGGCATGAGCCACGACCTATAGTCTGGTTGAACTCATCGGCGCGTATATTGATCGCTGGGCAAGCTCCCGGGATGCGTGTGTATGAGAGTGGCGTTCCGTTTGACGACCGTTCTGGTGAACGTCTGCGCAATTGGTTGGGGCTGACTCCGGAACAGTTTTATAACAAGAATGAGGTGGCCATTGTTCCGATGGCATTTTGCTTCCCGGGCTATGACGCTCAAACGAATGACTTGCCCCCTCCAACGATTTGCAGTGAGACATGGCATGATAAAGTGATGGAGATGCTTCCTGCAGTGAAACTACGCATTGTCTTGGGAAAGTCTGCTCAGTCTTACCATCTTGGTTCTCAGCACCCAGTCACCGAAACCGTTCGGACATGGCGAGATATGGCACCGGAGGTTTTTCCCTTGCCGCATCCGTCTTGGCGCAATACGGGGTGGCTTAAGAAAAATCCGTGGTTTGAGGCAGAGTTATTGCCCGAGCTGCGTGCTGCTGTAAAAGAGGTTTTGGCATGAGCAACGCAACAGTCCTGGACACAGCCCATGCGGCCATGATGCAACATCCAGAAGATGTACAATTACGGATGAGATTCTACGCGATCTTGGCTGATATTGAAGTCTTTCTTCTGCTTGATGCTGAACCAAAAGCGGAAATGATCGAGCCCCAGATCATTGAAGTTGATGGCACAAGGTTTGTCTTGGGATTTGACTCAGCTGAGCGTCTTTCTGCTTTTTCCGGCGGACCTGCGCCCTACGCCGCACTATCTGGTCGGATTATGGTGCAGATGCTGGCCGCAGAAGGTGCCGGCTTGGCGCTCAACCTTGAAGTTGCACCCTCTTCTATCATGTTGCCGCATGAAGCGATGCTCTGGATGCGCGATACACTGAAGGCTTCTCCGCAAGAGGCGGAGCCAGCACCTAAACGTAAAGGTGGGCTTGCTGCACTCAAAAGCCCTGATATTCCAGAAGTTCTGCTTCATGCGCTCGACGCAAAGCTCAGCCGCGCTGCAGGATTGGCGAATGTGGCCTACCTTGTTGCGAAGGATGAAGGGGGTATGATGCTCGCAATTTTGGGCGCGAAAGAACCTGCGCAAGCCCCCTTAGCAAAGGCAGCCAGTGAAGCTCTCGTTTTTTCGGGTCTGGAAGACACCAGTCTCGATGTAGCGTTTTTCAATGATAGTGAGGCGTTGCGCGCACAGTTTGCTCGAGCAGGGCTTCGCTTTGATGTGCCAAAGCCTGCTGAACCTGCGAGCGTTCAAATTGCTGCGCCTGGAAGTGACCCTGCGAAGCCACCGCGCTTACGCTAGACGCCTATTTTAGAGCCTGTGCAAACCATCGGTGTCTCAGTCTTCTCTATTTGGTAGAGTGGAGCGGCTTGCGCACCGTTCTCAAACGTTGCTATCAATTTGTTGTTATCTTTGAAAAAAGCCCAACACTGTGGCGCATCTGGACGATCTTCATAGACAAAACAAATCAGGTTATCAGGTGTGTCATACCAATAACCATTTTTGCACTCGCCATCTAAAAACGACCATCGGACTCGGCGGCCATCTAGATACTCTTCAGCTCCATAAGCTTCAAAATCGTAGCCATAGTAGAAGGTTTGACCGCGCGTGAAGGCATCAAAATCATTTCTCGTCAGCCGTTCTTGAGCTGAAAGGGCTAGGGGAATCAATAACAAAAAGCATGCGAAGCGCAACATGAAGCCAGCTTAGGCGGAGGTGGAATGAGGAGGCAAGGTCCTTAGCGCCCGTGCCATTACCTTTCGGTAAAGGGGCGGGTAGAGCGCAATGACGGCCATGACAGGCAAGGAGTGAGGCAATGTTGGCATCGTTTCAGGTGTTAGGCGCAATGCGGGGTAGGGGCGTTGTGGGTGCATGTGATGGTCTGAATGGCGGGGTGCATTGAGTGTCAGGGATGCTGAAAACCAGTGAGGTGAGTTCCATGAGTGAACTTCGCTCACAGGCTCAAGTTTGCCTGACTCATTCTTTAAACGGCGCAAACCATAGTGCTGGATATAGTCGGCAAGTAGTATCTGTACCTGTGCGTAGAGAGCGAGTTCGATATAAAGAAAGAGACCGAGAAAACCACCTATTGCAAAGCTAAAGCTGCAGGCAACTACGCCAATAAGAGTGTCATGCATGTACGGGTGAGAGAAAAACGTTCGCTGGGCCCGTGAAAGGCGTGCACTTTCCTGCACTCGCCCCTTTTTATAACTCTTCACCCAAGCCTCTAGGAAGAAACGATAAAATCCCAAACCTCGCGGAGCACTGTTGGGATCGGCGTCGCTGCCAATATGAACATGATGAACCAATACATGTGCTGAGGCGTGGTGTCCCATCAATAGCGAGGCATAAACGGAGCGACCAAGGCGGCGAGCGTAGCGTTCTTTCCGGTGGATGAGTTCATGTGCGTTCGGGTGGGAGACTTGTCCGAAAAACAGCGCAAAGCTGGTAAAGAGAACAAGCTTTTCGAGGAGGTCATGCTCAAACCAAGAAAGGCTTATCACTCCTAGCGTCAGCAAAGCAAAATGTAACCCACCAAGTAAAACCGATAAATTTGCCCCTGTTGGAAACTCCGTGCCTTCAGGCATCTGAGGCAACACAAATGGTAAAAACTTATCAAGAGCAGCTGTGAAAAGGGTGATGTAAAGAAGGGCAAGCCATATAAAGCTGCCGCCAACAAAAGACGCCAGACCCAATAGAGCAACATGCGCTAACGTCGCACAGGCAAAATAAACCATAACATAGCCTCTTATTCACATCAGTTTACCTAAAGAAAATGGCGGGACTAAGGCGGAAATGCATACAGATACGGCAGGGTGAACGCGAATGAAGCGCCTTAGGTCGTTTTTAGCCTCGCCTCTTTGGTTGGTCGCAATTACGCTATCGGAAACGCAAGACAGGAGCGCTCTCATGGGGCTGGATGAACGCAAAGGTGTCTGGAAATCAGGCAAAGGCAAAGGACGTCATACGCCAAAGGGGCGCCAGCTAGAAGATCAGGCTTGGGAGGTCGTTAAAGAACTTCTAGGAGATGCGCCACGGCGGCGCGATCTGCTGATCGAGCATTTGCACAAAATTCAAGATGCTTGTGGGTATCTTTCTGCTGCGCATATTCGTGCATTGGCTGAAGAAATGCGGATGTCGATGGCAGAAATCTACGAGGTTGCGACCTTCTATGCTCATTTTGACGTGGTCAAAGAAGGCGAGACTCCTCCACCCGATCTGACAATTCGCGTTTGTGATTCATTGTCTTGCGAGATCGCAGGGGCGCAAGCCTTGAAGTTGGCGTTGGAGGGTGGACTTGATCCGAGCAAGGTCCGTGTTTTGAGAGCCCCGTGTATGGGGAGGTGTGATACGGCGCCCGCGCTTGAAATCGGACACAATCACATAGATTATGCCACAGTAGAAAAGGTGGTTGAGGCAATCGCCTCTGGCGATACACATGCACACATTCCTGAATATGAAGCACTTTCAACCTATCGCAAAGCTGGTGGATATGTGGCTTTACAAGAGTTGCGTGAAAATGGCGACTGGAAAGCCGTTCAAGAAACGGTTCTAGCATCGGGCCTTCGCGGTCTTGGTGGAGCTGGTTTCCCTTCGGGGAAAAAGTGGGGTTTCGTACGCATGAACGAAGGCCCGAGATATCTTGCTGTAAACGGCGATGAGGGCGAGCCCGGCACCTTCAAAGATCGCTACTATCTGGAGCGCACGCCGCATTTATTTCTAGAGGGTATGCTGATTGCCGCATGGGCTGTCGAGGCGGACACCTGTTATATTTATATGCGCGACGAGTATCCAGCAGTGCTTGAGATTCTACGTCGGGAAATCAGAGCGCTGGAAGATGCGGGGCTCATAGCCCAAGGCTATATTGAGCTTCGCCGTGGGGCTGGGGCCTACATATGCGGTGAAGAAAGCGCTATGATCGAGAGTATTGAGGGTAAACGTGGAGAGCCACGACATCGCCCACCTTTTGTTGCGCAAGTTGGAATCTTCAGTCGGCCCACTTTGGTTCACAATGTCGAGACACTCTACTGGGTGGCGAAAATTGTCAGAGATGGCCCTGAAATTCTGAGTTCTGTTGAGAAAAATGGAAGGCAGGGTCTGAGATCATATTCTGTTTCTGGCCGCGTCAATAACCCTGGGGTCCATTTGTTGCCAGCGGGCTCGACAATCCTTGATGTGATTGACGCCGCTGGAGGAATGATTGAAGGCCATCGCCTGAAAGCCTATCAGCCTGGCGGCCCTTCATCGGGCATTCTACCAGCGCATATGAATGACATACCGCTTGATTTTGATACGCTACAGCCGCACGGCTCCTTTATCGGCTCCGCAGCTGTTGTTGTCCTGTCGGATCACGATAGCGCACGCGAAGCCGCGCTGAACATGCTACGCTTCTTTGAAGATGAAAGTTGTGGCCAATGCACGCCTTGTCGCGTCGGTTGCGAGAAAGCCGTGAAATTGATGCAAGCGGAGACTTGGGACACTTCTCTTTTAGAGGAACTATCGACAGCGATGGTCGATGCTTCAATTTGTGGGCTTGGACAGGCTGCACCAAACCCTATAAGGATGACAATAAAGCATTTCCCTGAGGAGATATGATGTTTGGCTGGCCCAATGATTCAGCTCTTTTGTTTATCGCGGCAGCGTTTTTGGCACTTTGTTATTTGGCAATATGCGGGCGGCCCGGCCGGGCATGGCCAAAAACGATCACAAAGACAACATCTGTCGCCCTTCTGGCGCTGATTGCTTTCCAGTTGTCGAGCATGATGCTGCTCGTCGTGGCTTTACTTGCGTGCGCTATTGGCGATTTTTTTTCTGTCCCGGAAAGGCACCGAGGAGTTTGTGTCAGCAGTTGGCGCCTTTAGCTTTGGCCATCTCTCTTACGTAGCTCTTTTCCTGCTGCATCCGAGCGCTGATTTGCAACGTGTTTCTGATGGCTGGCCCTTAGTACTCGCCCTTTTTCTCGTAGGGGCGATCATGCTTTACGTCTTGTTTTTGAAGGCGGGGCCACTGCGCTGGGCGGCTCTGTTCTACTTGCCTGTTGTCGTGGCGATGGGGATTCTTGCAACGGTCCTTCCACCAGTCGGTGCGATCGCACTCGTCTTGCCCGCGGCGCTTTTGTTTGTTTTTTCAGATTTCATCTTGGCGCAGGAAATGTTTGTCCTCCCTGAGGATCACAAGCTTCGGAAGGTAACTCCTTACGTGATCTGGAGCAGCTATTGGATTGCTCAGGCGCTGTTCTTAATTTCCTTTACTATGGTGCTTTAGCGCGTATTTCTGAACACTGCACAAAGACACCCTGAGGCTTTAAGCTGGTTGCAAAACTCCCAAGCGCTCTTGTTTGTATCTCGTCCAATACGAGCAAAATAATACCCCTTTAGGCGGCTTGCTCTGCTCTTTTCAAATAGATAGTCGGGTTGTTCGTCTTGCAAGAGGGGGCGGCATTGCTTTGTTCTTGTCGTGTACTTGCTTTTCGCTGATTGTTTGCTGGTTCCAAAGGCGAGTTGCACGCCCCAAGGCTTTAGGGCTGGTTCTGTCCGAGGCGTGGGTGATAGACGACGCTTTTGTGCCAGAGCTTGACAGGCGGCACGAAATTTTTTGTTTTGATCGAGACCTAAGTCCAGCACTTAGGGTGGCTCACTTACCCAGGTTTGGTGGTCGGTGCCAGTTATGATGCGGACATAGTCAACGGTTTCTTGCGCGAGATCGCCTGTGCCGTCGATTAAGCCTTCGGCGCGCCTTTCCCCACCATTGTAACCCACGGCAGCAAGCCCAATGTTACCATAGCGATTTGTCATTTCTGCCAAATAGTGCGCCGAATGTTCAAGCGCGTCGGCGGGATTGAAAGGGTCAGACAGACCTCGCAAATCAGCGGTGGAACGGATGAATTGCGCAATGCCCAACGCGTTAGCATGGCTTTTTGCAAACGGGTCAAAGCGACTCTCCTGCCAGATCAGGCGCGTGAAGAAATCAGTGTCTAGTTTGTGGCGCGTGCTTACAGTTTCGATCAGCTGGCAGGTATCATGTACAAAGTGTGCCCATCGAATGCACTCTTGGGCGCCCCATTTTGTCGTGGTGCATGCGCGATCCGGCGGTTCTGCCCGAAGAAGCGAGGCCAGTGAAATAAAGAGAAAGGCAAACACATACCGCATGGTGGCAGATGGCCTGAGCTAGACATTCATGTCAACTCATGGCTTTTCACTTGGGCGCAGGCGTATTAACTGGGAGTAGAACCGAGCGGGAATGGCCATGTCTTTTTTCAACAAACTCAAAAATAAGCTCTTTAAAACATCTTCCAGGCTTGAAGAGGGTCTTGATGCGATTGTTGTAGACGGTGGCGTAGAGGAAGAAGAGACGCCAGTGGGGGTCTCTTCTGTTGACTTGATGCCTGAAACCGCCATTTTTCCAGAGCCAGAGCCAGAGCCAGAGCCAGAGCCAGAGCCAGAGCCAGAGCCAGAGCCAGAGCCAGAGCCAGAGCCAG